>JAFTDD010000076.1 GCA_017454355.1 Muribaculaceae bacterium | reverse complement strand
CCCCGTGACACATCAATTATCTCCTCCCAAAAAGCCCCGTTAGGGGCGACAGATGCATCGGTATTCTGTCGCCCCTAACGGGGCTAATAATAGTGGAATGGCGGTATCACACGGGGGTTCCGCTTCGCTCCACCCCCGCCTATGAACTGTCGCCCCTGACGGGGCTCGCGTTGCCACCGCATGCGGCCAGGCCAAGGCCAGGCCCTACAAAACGCCCGCCGACGGTTGACAAGAGTCAACGGTCGGCGGGCGATGATAAACAGTCAACGGTAGACAGTCAACAGTCAACCTTTCAGTTGCGGCTGTTGCCGAGGATGCGCAGCAGATAGATGAACAGGTTGATGAAGTCCAAGTAGAGGCTCAAGGCACCCAGAGTGCTCACCTTGCCGGCCTGCGACACATCGGTCATCTCGGCCATCGCCTTAATCTTCTGGGTATCCCATGCCGTCAGGCCCACAAAGATGGCGACGCCGGCGATGCTGATAATCCACTGCAGCGTGCTGCTGCCCAAGAAGATATTGACAATCGAAGCGATAATCAAGCCAATGAGAGCCATAAAGAGGATTGAGCCAATCTTGCTCAAGTCGGCCTTGGTGAAGTAGCCGTAGGCACTCATGGCGCCAAATGTAGCCGCCGTGACAAAGAACGTAGAGGCGACCGACTCCATCGTATAGGCCAAGAAAATCACACTCAGCGTGAGGCCGTTCACGGCCGCGTAGGCATAAAATAGCGCTGTGGCGGTGGTCGAACTCAATTTGTCGATAGCGCCCGAGATACCCCACACCATCGCCAACTCGGCAATGCAGAGCACCCAAATCATCCAACTATTGCCATAGAGGAGATTAAGCATCGTCGGGCTGCCGGCCACCACAAAGGCAACAATCGCCGTCAGCAACAGGCCCAGACCCATCTTGACGTACACCTTCTGCATCACCGTGGCGACATAACTCGCCAGGGCGTGCTCGTTCTGCACCTGGGCGGCACTCTGCTGCTGGTAGCCATACTGAGGCTGGCCGTAGCCGTAACCCTGCTGGCCGTAACCCTGCTGGCCGTAACCCTTGTCATAAGAATTGTAGTCGTTCATAATCTTTATATTTTTTGGTTCGTATTCATTATTTGGCGGCCACAAGATGGCCGTACACATCTACTTGCAAAAACTGTGCCACTGTGTCGTCACATGCGCTCCGGCACCTCGATACCCAGCAGCGACAATGCCCTGGCGATGGTGCGCCCGATGGTGGCGCTGAGCGTCAAACGCAGGCCGCGCACGGCCTCGTCGCTCTCGCGCAGGATGGGATAGTCGTGATAATACTGGTTGTACTCGCGAGCCAGATCGTAGGCATAGTTGGCAATCAGTGCCGGCGAGAATGTCTTGCCGGCCTCGGCAACCACCGTGGGGAAGTCGCCGAGTTTCTGGATGAGCGTCACCTCCTTGTCGGCCGGCGACACCCCGTCAGCCAACTCAGGCACGTCACCGGCGCGGCGCAGCACCGAACGGATGCGGGCGTAGGTGTATTGAATGAACGGGCCCGTATTGCCGTTGAAGTCGATTGACTCCTCGGGGTCAAAGATGATGTTCTTGCGCGGGTCAATCTTGAGGATGAAATACTTGAGCGCTCCCAAGCCGACGATGCGCAGCACCTCGGCCTTCTCGTCGTCGCCCAAGCCCTCCAGGCGGCCGGGCTCCGAACTCTTGACGCGGGCGGTCTCAATCATGTCGTCCATCAGGTCATCGGCGTCCACCACGGTACCCTCGCGGCTCTTCATCTTGCCGTTGGGCAACTCCACCATGCCGTAGGAGAAGTGCACCAAGTCCTTGCCCCATTCAAAGCCCAACTTGTCAAGCAGCAGGCTCAGCACCTGGAAGTGGTAGTTCTGCTCGTTGCCCACAACATAAATCATCTTGTCGATGGGATAGTCGGCATAGCGCAGTTTGGCAGTGCCGATGTCTTGCGTCATATACACGCTCGTGCCGTCGCTACGCAGCAACAGTTTGTGGTCCAAGCCGTCGCCTGTGAGGTCGGCCCACACGCTACCATCCTCCTTGCGATAGAACAAGCCCTCGCTCAGGCCTCGCTCCACCTCTTGTTTACCCACAAGATAAGTTTGGCTCTCGTAGTAAATCTTGTCAAAACTCACTCCCAGCCGCTTGTAGGTCACGTCAAAGCCATCGTACACCCAGCCGTTCATCATCTCCCAGATGCCGCGCACCTCGGGGTCGCCGTCCTCCCAACGCTTGAGCATCGCGCGCGCGTCGGCCATGAGCGTGCTCGCCGCCTCGGCCTCTTCCTGCGTCATACCACCGGCGACCAGTTGCGCCAACTCTTGCTTGTAGTGCTTGTCAAAGGCCACGTAGAAGTCGCCGATGAGGTGATCGCCTTTCTTGCCGGTGCTCTCGGGCGTGGCGCCGTTGCCCCATCGTTGCCAGGCGAGCATCGACTTACAGATGTGGATGCCGCGGTCGTTGACGATGTTGGTCTTCACAACGCGGTTGCCGCATGCCTCGAGGATTAGCGACAGGCTATAGCCCAGCAGGTTGTTGCGGATATGGCCCAGGTGGAGAGGCTTATTGGTGTTGGGCGACGAGTACTCCACCATCACTGTGGGGCTGTCGGCGGTCACGGCGCGGATACCGTAATCGTTGCCGGCCGCCGCGATGTCACGCAGCACACCGGTCCAATAGGTCGGCTCGATGACGATGTTCAAGAAGCCTTTCACCACGTTGAACGACGACACTGCCCGGCAGTGCGCCGCCAGGTGCTCACCCAGTGCTGTCGCGGTCGCCTCCGGCGACTGGCGCGAGATCTTCAGCAGCGGGAACACCACTATCGTCAGGTTGCCCTCAAACTCGCGGCGCGTGGCCGACGGCTGCAACTGCCCGGCGGGCACTTCGGCACCCCACAAATCCTTAACGGCCTGGGTGGCCGCGCCGGCAATGATATCGTTGATTGTCATATTCGAATGTTGGTTATTAGAGGTTTTTATCCCAGAGGATTTCTTCGGTCTGGGTGCTGACGTTGTTATAGCGCGACAGCACGAAGAAGAAGTCGCTCAGGCGGTTGAGGTATTGCAGCACGAGCGGGTCGATGTCTTGTGAGGCGGCGTGTCCCAGCGCGATGACGTGGCGCTCGGCACGACGCGTGACGGTGCGGCAGATGTCGCTCAGGGCGCTCAGGCGGCTACCGCCGGGCAGCACAAAGCCGCGCATGGGCGGCAGTTCGGCGTCCATCTCGTCAATCTTGCTCTCGAGTTCGTGCACGTCGGCCAAATAGAGGCCGGCGGCCTTGTCGGCCTCGGGGTTGGCAAGGTAAGCGCCGATATTGAACAATTTGTTCTGGATGCGGTAGATGATCTTGGGCAGGTTGTCGTGGTCAAGTTTACTGTTGTGGGCCAGCAGGCCGATGTAACTGTTTAACTCATCGATGTTGCCGTAAGCCTCAACGCGGATGTCGTCTTTAGACACACGGGTGCCGCCGATGAGGGCGGTGGTGCCGGCATCGCCGGTCATTGTGTAGATGTTACTCTTCATTATAATTCGTTAGTTAATAGTCGATAGTCAATAGAAATTTAAATGATGATGTCGCCAATCAGGTGCTTCACTTGCTTGAAGGCAAAGGTGCGGCACTCGCGCGTGGCGATGTCCTCGAGCACGAGGTGACCATCGCTTGTCACCTCACGAACGATGCCGTCAAAGCGGCGACCGGCAGCGACATCCTCCCAGGGATGCGGTTCACTGTCATTGCGGTAAAGATGACGCATATAGGCGGTGTTGCTCACCATCGACAACAACGGCAGGTTGTTCTTGTTAGCCTCATCATCGACAGTGTCGAGCAACCCCAAAATCTCGCCGCACACGCTTTGCAGCACCTCGTCCAGGTCAAGTTCGGTCCCCAGCAATTGGCACAGAGACACCGGGTTGGGCGCGTCGCTGACGAACACGCTCTGGTTGACGTTCAAGCCGACGCCAATCACACAGTGACCCAAATTCTCGCCCGTAATGGTGTTCTCGATAAGGATACCGGCGAGTTTGCGGTCGCCGGCATATATATCGTTGGGCCACTTGATTTTCAAGTCGTCAAGGCCGGTAACCCGTCGAATGCCTCCAATCAAGCCGATAGCAACGGCCTCGCTCACGAGCCATTGGCTCGCCGCCGGCAACGCCGTGGGCTTGAACAGGATTGTGAACGAGAGGTTCTTGCCCGGCTCGCTCTCCCATCGGTTGGTGGCCCAGCCGCGACCGGCCGTCTGGCAAGGGGTGTAAACCACCGTGCCGCTCGCGAGTGAGGCGGCGTACTCCTTGACGTAGGTGTTGGTGCTGGGCACCTCGTCCAACTTGACGTAACGCAATTTCATCACTGCTCGGGCAATGTCACAACCAGGGTGCGCTCGCCGGTGTCGTGGTTGACGTTCACTTGCACCTCCACGGTGTCGTCAGGCAGCAAGTCCTCAATGCGCTCCGGCCACTCCACCAGGCAGATGGCGCCGCAGTCAAAGTAGTCCTCGGCTCCAAGGTCAACAGCCTCGGCCTCGCTCTCGAGACGGTAGCAGTCAAAGTGGTAGATGAGTTCGGCCGTGGTGTCGCTACGATACTCGTTAATGATGGCGAACGACGGCGAGTTGGCCATATCGCTCTCCACGCCCAACGCACGGCACAGCGCGGCGATAAACGTCGTCTTGCCGGCACCCATCTCGCCGCGGAAGGCATAGACGGTATAGTCGCCCATCAAGCCCAGGAACTCATGAGCCGCGGCGTCCAGTGCCTCAAGATTAGGAACCAAAATCTCTTTTTTCATTTTTTCAAATTTATCTAGGGAACCTAGGAAACCTAGGAATTCTAGAAATTCTAGAAATTCTAGGGATTCTAGGAATTCTAGGGATTCTAGGGATTCTAGGGATTCTAGGGATTCTAGGGATTCTAGGGATTCTAGGGATTCTAGGGATTCTAGGGATTCTAGGGATTCTAGGGATTCTAGGGATTCTATTTATTTTGGCGAGAGCGTCACTAGCGGCACGAGCATTTCCTCGAGGGAGATGCCACCGTGCTGGAACGTGTCGCTATAGTATTGCACGTAGTGGTTGTAGTTGTTGGGGTAGGCAAAAAAGTCACGGTTCATGGCGAACACAAATGTGCTCGACACGTTGGGTACCGGCAAGCCAATCGTGGCCGGACGCGTGATTTCGTAGACCTGCCGCGGATTGTAACTCAGGTTCTTGCCCAACTTGTAGCGCAGGTTGGTGTTGGTGTTTTTGTCGCCAACAACCTTGATTGGGCTATCCACCTTTATCGTACCATGGTCGGTGGTGAGGACCACCTTGAAACCACGCGTGGCGATGTTGCGCATCAAGTCGAGGGCATAACTGTTGCGGAACCACGACCCGGTGAGCGACCGGTAGGCGGCGTCGGTGCCGGCCAATTCGCGTATCATCTTGCTCTCGGTGCGGGCATGGGAGAACATGTCAACAAAGTTGAGCACAATCACGTTGAGTTGGAAGTCGTCCATGCGAGCCGTCTCGCGCGCGAGCCGCTCGCCGGCATCGGCGTCGTTCACCTTGTTATAACTGTAGCGCACGCGGCGACGATAGCGGTCCAGCAGCGTCTGCACGAGCACCGCCTCATTCATGTTCTTGCCGTCGTCATCGTCCTCCTCAATCCACAGGTCGGGATACATCTGCTTGATTTGCTGTGGCATGAGACCCGAGAAGATGGCGTTGCGGGCATACTGGGTGGTGGTGGGCAGAATGGCGGTGTAGAGTTGCTCGCTGTCGATATTGAAGAACTGCGACATCATCGGGCTGATAGTCTTCCACTGGTCGAGGCGGAAGTTGTCGATTACCACCAGGCACACCTTGTCGCCCGCATCAAGCAACGGCAACACCGAGTGTTTGAACACCTCGTCGCTGCGCAGCGGGTGCTCGGCGCCGGCCTTGAACCAGCCCTCATAGTTGCGCTTGACAAACTTGGCAAACGCGCTGTTGGCCTCCCGCTTTTGGGTCATGAGCATCTGGTCCATCTGCGTCTCGGTGGTGGCCAAAGTGAGTTCCCACCTCACCAGGGTGGAATAGATGTCATACCAGTCGCTGATGGTTTGCGCGGCATTGATGCGGGATGTTATCTGCATGAACTCCTGGCGGTAGTCGCTCGTCACCTGTTTAGCCACCAGCGCGTCGCTATGCAGGTTCTTCTTGATTGACAGCAGAATCTGCATCGGGTTCACCGGCTTAATCAGGTAGTCGGCAATCGCGCTGCCGATGGCCTGATTCATGATATTTTCCTCCTCGCTCTTGGTAATCATGATTACCGGCACATTGGGCTGCACAATCTTGATGCGCTGCAACGCTTCGAGGCCGCTGATGCCTGGCATATTCTCATCGAGGATAATCAGGTCAAAGCGCGCCGCCTCGAGCGCGTCGAGGGCGTCACGGCCGTTGGTGACCGTTTCCACGTCATACCCCTTGCCCTTGAGGAACAATATGTGTGGCTTCAACAAGTCTATCTCGTCGTCGGCCCAAAGTATTCTCGCGTTCATAGTCTTTATCGTTGAGTGGTTGAGAGGTTGAAGGGTTGAGTGGTTGAGAGGTTGAGCCTCGAAGTGGGCAGAATAAATTCTGCCCCTACAAACGCTCTGTAATAATACATTTATCCCCATTCGCGGTAACGAATGGCTAAACCACTCAACGCTAAACGGCTCAACTTTTGTTTTTACGTTGCTTCTCGCGCTCCTTGCGCTCCTGCTCGCGCTGTTTCTCGCGGGCTTTGCGCTCCTGCTCGCGCTGCTTGGCGGCTTCCTTGCGAGCCTTCTCTTTCTCTTTGCGCTCGGCCTTGCGCTGTTTCTCACGCTCCTTGCGTTGTTTCTCGCGCTCCTTGCGCTTGGCCTCCTGCTCTTTCTTTTTCTGTTCGCGGGCGAGTTTACGCTCTTCCTCGCGTTGCTTCTTGGCATTGGCGATGCTGTCGCGGCGAGCCTGCTCGGCGAGTTGCTTGCTGCGGTAGCGCTCTTGCTGCGCCTGCTCGCGCTGCTTGGACGCTTCCTCCTCGGCCTTGAGGCGTTCCTCCTCTTCCTTCTCGCGCTGCTTCTCGGCCTCACGTTCGGCTTTCTTGCGGGCCTTCTCCTCCTCCTTGGCCTTCTTCTCGAGCGCTTTGCGCTGCTCGGCCTGAGTGCGAGCGTCGGCCTCGGGATCCACCTCGTTAAAGTCAAGTTCATCACTCGCCTCCGGGGTCACCGGTGCCTCTGCCTTTTCCGAACCCTCAGAACTCTCAGAATTCTCAGAACTCTCAGAATTCTTAGAATTCTCAGATTTCTCAGAACTCTCAGGCTTCTCAGGAGTCTCAGGCTTCTCAGTTTCCACAACAGGCTTGGGCTCCGGCTTGACGAGCACGTCATGCACGTCATTCCATGCGCCTTGGGTCACGTCGGCCTTACCGCCACTCGCCGTTGCCGCCGCAACGGCAGCCTCGACGGCAGCCGGACCTTGCTTGGCCGAACGCACGCTCTTTGCCGGTTTCTCGCCGGTGTCCACGTCACCGTCGTCGTCCGGCTCGCGCTCGGCGGCCGCGATCTCCTCGTCGGTGAGCACCTGCTCGGGCTCGGCCTCCAGGCGACCGTGCTCGGTGTCGTTAATCTCCTCAAGATAATTGAAGTAGTCCTCAAACGAGCGACCCTCATTGAGCAGCAACTCAAAGTTGCTCACGCTGATGAGCACCGGATGCACCTGCGCCGGCAGCACAAGGCTCGAATCGCCCTCAAAGATGGTGCGATAGTGCTTCACCTCATCAAAGTTCTCAAAGCCCTTCACCACCAGCAGACCCAGTTCGCCAAAGGTCATCTGCTCCAAGTCATAGTCCTTGACGACAAACGTGTTGAAGTTGTGGCGCGCCACCTCATAAAGCAACATATTGCCACTCACCTCAAGATTGGGATAGAGCAACACAAACACCTGCGGACCGTCCTCCATCTTGAAGGGCGTAAACTCGCGAGTGGAGTTGCCGCCGGTCGAGTCGTTGCTCAGGCGCGTGCTCCACAACATGCCGCGCACGTTGCGGTCTCCGCCATGGATTTGACGGCCCGCGTTCAGGTTCTTCATGATGCCGCTGGCAACAGGGGTGATATCGGTCTGCGGATATTTCTCGAGCATCTCCTTGAGCACCGCCTTGAACTTGTCGTAGTCTTTCTCGGTAACGTAACTCAACGCGTCGATAAACATGAACTTGGGCATAATCTTCGACAACGGATACTTGCTCTGCATCTCGGCCGTGGCGCCGTGCACCACGCTGTTGTTACCGGCCAGATAGGCGTTATAGGCCGTGTTATACATCGCCTCCTGCTCAACGAGCATATTCTTGAGGTGGGCGAAGTAGAGCGGGTCTTGCAGGGCTTGACCGTACTTGCTGTCGGCAAACTCGGTGGTAATCTTCTCGCGATACTGCTCGGCAAGTTCCGGCCGGTCGAGGCGCATATACATCAAGTAGAGGTTGTAATAGACCTCAAGTCGATAGGTATTCTCGGGATAGCGCTCCATGAGCGTGGCAAACTGCAGCGCCGCGGCGTCATAGTCCTCGAGCTTGTCCTTGAGAATAACTCCCATGTTGTATAGTCCCTCTTGGATGATGTCGTGGGCGGCCTGGATTTGCTCCTCGGTCTTGGGGATCTGCTTGAGGTAGTATTCCTCGTAGTGCGGGTCGTCGGCACGCTTCACGCTGTCCTGCTGCTCCTTGGTGAGCTTGGGAGCGTCGCCCTTGGCGGCCGCGATGCTGTCGCCGCCTGCGGCGATACTGTCGCCGGCCTGCTTGAGCGCCTCTTCGTCGCCGGTGTTCTCCTCGTCATTGCCCAGGTCAAACGTCGTCTTGTCGCGGCGGCGCCAGTCATCCTCGAGTTTGCGGTTGCCCCACGCCTGCTGGAACGCCGTCTTACCGGCATTCTTGGTGGCCGTGTTGTAGAAATACCACGACTTGTCGGTGTTCATCTGGAACTCGGTGGGGGCGTTCTTGTTCTGTCCCAGTTGGTTACCCTGCGCGCTTTGCTTGGCCAGATACTGCTGGCGCTGGGCCTCGTCTTTCTCCTCCTTCTCTTTTTTCTTGAGTTCCTCGATGATTTTCTTGATCACCTTGCGCTGCTCCTCGGGCGTCATCTTCGACAACTTGAGCAACGAGTCCTGCAAGGTGACGTTCTGGGCATAGACGGCCAACTCGTCAAGCACGTCGCTACGGCGCTTGAGCATCTTATAGTTGGGGTAGTCGTCGTTCACCACTGTGATGCCTTCGGCATAGCACGGCTGGGCCTTGTCATACTTGTGCTGCGCGAAATAGATGCCGCCCAACGTCAACTGACTGATGGCCTTGTCGATACCGTTGCGGGTGCTTTTCTTTGCCGCGAGTTCATAGTTCTCGATGGCACGCACCGTGTCGCGACGCGACAGGTAGAGGTTGCCGATGGCGTAGTAGATCTGGTCAAGATACTGGTTGTTGCGGTCGTAGCGCGTCATGGATTTCAGGCTCTTGACCTCGCTCTCAATGTTGTCGCCGATAAAGACGGCGCTCTGCTTGATGCGCGCGTTGAATTTGGTGCGGTAGGTCGAGCCGCTGCTCGAGCCGGCCGCCTTATAAGCCCGGTAGGCCAAGTCTTTTTGGCCCGTCTGCTCATAGAGTTGACCCAAGAGGAAATTGAGACGCACCTTCTGCTGCCCCTTGCTGCCGCCGATGGCCTGCTCGAGATAGGGAATGGCCTTGTCGGCCATATTCATGCGGCTATAATAGTTGGCAAACGCCAGGTTGGCCATCGCCTTCACCCGACCGTCCTCGATCTTCTCGGGGTGAACACGAGCCAGCACGTTGTCGGCCTCGGTGGGCCAGTCGAGCGCACAGTAACACATCGCTTCCCACACCTGGCACTCGACAACCAGGTCGGGCTTCCACGTGAAATGGCGGTAAATGTAACGGAAAGTGGCGGCCGCATCAAGGAAATCGCCTTTCATATACTCTGCCTTGGCGAGCAGGAACCACGCGTTGTGGATAAACGGGTTGTACTCGTCGCGTTTGAGCCACGCGCGATACTTCGGGTCGTTACCCTTGCCGCTCTTGCGCTTGGGTTTCTTCTTGATGGAGTGCAGGGCGATGGCCTTCTGCATCTTCTCGATGGTGCGGTCAAAACTGCCCGTGGGCTGCGGGGCTTTAGGAATATTGCGAGCCTCGGCGGGGTGGATGAGCATACGCTGCGAGTAGTCGTCCTCATACTTCTCCTCCATCTCCTTCAGTTGCTCGTCATAGTTGGTCTTGCCGTGATAATAGACGTTGTAGCGCGTGGTGAACGCCTGCCAGAAACGGCTTCCGGCAGTGTTCTTCTTCGCGCTGCAGCCCTGCAACACAAGCATCAGGGCGAGCAGCACGAGTGGACTATGTCTCAACAAACGTCTCATTTTATCAAATAATAAACGGAAAACACCCTCTATTATTGTTAGTTGAGCGAGGTGGAGGGTTGGGCGAGCAAATCGACCAACTCCTGACGGATAACAGTGGGCATGACAATGCCGCGGCTCTCAATGCTGTGCTGCCACGGCAGCAAGTCGCCGGGCCGGAGCGTGTAGAGCACATCGCGCCACTGCTCCAACTCGTCGTCGCTGTAGCCATCGGCCGCCCGACCGCGATAGGCATCCAACTCCTCATCCTCAAAGTAGAGCGGAGCCACGTCGCCGGCCTCCGACACCTGCGCCGTGAGCAACTCAAGCGCCGGACACGCGTCGCGCACGGCGCAATCCTCGTCGGTACAGCCCGGCTCCGGCGTGTCGCACGGCTTTTGCTCAACGTAGGCCGCCGACGTGTCGTCACGGCGCGACACACGCCGGTCCAGCAGCCAAGCCACCAAACCGATCAAAGCCAGCACAACAAGCAGTATGCCGATAACTTCCATCTTACACGTCAATTTTGAGAGGTTGAGGGGGCGAGGGTTGAGGGCTGAAAGGTTGAGAGGTTGAGGGGTTGTAGGGGTTGTAGGGGTTGTAGGGGCAGAATTTATTCTGCCCACTTGCGGTAGGCGCCCCCCTCGAAGTGGGATGAATAAATTCTGCCCCTACAAGCGCTCGGGGATAATAGTTTTGATGCTCAATTGG
>JAFTDD010000006.1 GCA_017454355.1 Muribaculaceae bacterium | reverse complement strand
TATCTGGTCCAGCAGCAGGTTGGCGTCCACGGCGTCGAGGAGGCCGTCGCTGTTGAGGTCGTAGGCGGCGGTGTAGGTGCCGCTCACCAGAGCCGTGGCCAGCAGGCTGTAGTCCGCGCGGTTCACCTTGCCGTCGCCGTTGAGGTCGGGGTCGGCCGCCGAGGCCACCAGGCCTGCCGCCACCATAATTGTCAGTAAGGTAATCTTTCTCATAACTTTCTCATAAAAAACAGATATTGTGTTGATAATGTGATGTTTCGGCTACCACCGCGGGACCGTGCCCACTTTCAAATCACAAAATTAAGAAAAATTTACCCCCCCACGTTAAAATATGTTAATTTCGCAAACACGCGACAAATCGTGGCGACAAACGGGACAAGTTATTGTTTAACATAAATATCCATTAATATCCATTAATCGTAGTCGCAGAGTAGTGAAATTCATGGATAATTCATGGTAATTCATGTTTAAATTTTGCCGCGACTTTTTGCAGTTGACTCAATCCAAAATATGCAAGAGAAACTGCACAGATTATGCAGTCGACTGCGCAATCTGTGCAGTTTCCGGCGGTTTCCTGAGCCGTTTTGGGAAAAACGAGGCCGTGCGCCTTGAGGCAGGTTTCCCCTCAAAGCGCACGCCACCGATGATATAAATTGCGGTAAGGCTCCTACGGTCAGAAGGCGGGGAAAGCGGCAGCGCTCGCCTCGTTCAAGCCGGCGTAGAGGCAACTCGCCAAGCCGATGAACACGATGCCCAACACGCAGAGCACCATCGCCAGACGCTCGCCACACGCGCTCTTGAAGGCCGGTACAACACAGTCGTCCTGACTGATGAACATAGCCTTGACCACCAGCAGATAGTAGTAGAGCGAGATGATGGTGTTCAACAACGCGATGAACACGAGCACGTAGATAGCCACACTGCCCGTCTGGCACGCACCCACAAAGATGAAGAACTTGCTGAAGAAACCCGCAAACGGCGGAATACCACCCAACGAGAACATCGCCAGCATCATCGTGAACGCCAGCCACGGGTTGGTGCGGAACAGGCCGTTATAGTCGTCGATGGTCGTCTTGCCGCTCTCGCGCTCAACAGCCATAATCACGCCGAAGGCCGCCAGGTTGCTGAACACATACACCAGCACGTAGAACATCAGCGACGCCATACCCACGGCATTGCCCGCGATAACGCCCAGCATGATGTAGCCGGCCTGCGAAATCGACGAGAAGGCGAGGAAGCGCTTGAGGTTGCGCTGACGCATGGCAAAGAGGTTGCCGATGGTGATAGTGAGGATAATCAACGCGTAGAGCATCCACTGCCACACGTCGGAGTAAGCCGCGCCAAACACCTGCGCCAAGATAATCAGGAACGAGAATGCCGCGGCACCCTTGCTAATCACAGATAGATAAGCCGTGACAGCCGTCGGAGCGCCTTGATAGACATCGGCCGTCCACAAGTGGAACGGCACGAGCGACAACTTGAAACCCACGCCGGCGATGACAAACGCCAAGGCCGTGATGAGCAACGCGCTGCGGTCAAGAGCGACAGCCATCGCCAACTCATTGAAGTAAAGCGTGCCACCGATGCCATACACCAGCGAGATGCCCATCAGCAGAATTGCGCTCGAGAAGATGGCGGTGAAGAGATACTTCGCGGCCGCCTCATGGCTCTCGTAGCGACGTTTCTCAAAGGCCGCCAACGCGGCGATGGGCAGCGAAGCCGTCTCCAGACCGATGACAAACAGCAGGAAGTGGCGCGCGCTCACCATCAAGAACATGCCAAACAACGTGAGCAGCAGCAACTCGTAAAACTCGCCGCGACGCACACTAATGAACTCCGAGTTGCTCCACTTCGTCGCCATCAGCAGCACCAGGAATGTGCCGACACTCAAAATGAGTTTGATAGCCCACGTGGCGCCGTTTGCCTCAAACATGCCGCCAAAGGCCTGACCGCCCTCGGCCAGACACGGACACATCGTCAGCGCGGTGAAGAGGCCGAAAATGATGGCCGTGAACGCCGGCAAAGCGCGCTGCGAGCGCTCGGGCATAAAGGTATCATAGAGGAATACCAACAGGAAAACCGTCAGCAGGCCAATCTCCTGCGGCATCATTAAGAACTGGGAATAATCCATATCGATATTTTTACTAGGATTTCTAGGATGCTAGGTTTTACATCGCGGCGTTAAGAGCCTTCACCACAGGTTCAAAACTGCCGCTGATGATGTCCACAAAGAAGTTGGGGAAGCAGCCGATTGCCGCCACACACACGATGAGCGTGGCCGTGCTCAGTTTCTCCTCCCACGTGGCGTCGGTCAACTGGCGGTGATGCTCATCGACCACCGGGCCGAAGAGCAGCTTGCCAACCACACGCAAGATGTAGACCGCGGTAATCACAATCGAACTCGTGCCGGCAATCGTGAGCACGCGGCGGAACGTATCCTCATGCATAAACGAGCCCACGAAAATCGTCATCTCGGCCACAAAGCCACTCAAGCCCGGCAAGCCTAACGATGCCATACCGGCTATCACGTAACCCACGCCCAGATAAGGCATGATTTGCATCAGGCCGCCCATCTTCTGGATGTCGCGGGTGTGGGTACGGCCGTAAATCATGCCGATGAGCGCGAAGAAGAGCGCCGTCATCAGGCCGTGGCTCAACATCTGCAGCACCGCGCCGGTCATCGCCGTGGTGTTGAACATCAGGATGGCAAAGAGCACCATACCGCAGTGGCTCACAGAACTATAGGCGTTGATATACTTCAGGTCGGTCTGCACACAAGCGCTGAAGGCGCCGTAGACCACGCTGATGCCCGTCAGCAGCAGGAAAATCCACGCCAACTCGTTGGCGGCGAACGGCATCAGGCAGATGGCGATGCGGAAGCAGCCGTAGCCGCCTAACTTCATCAGCACGCCCGCGTGCAACATCGACACCGCCGTCGGAGCCGACGCGTGACCATCAGGCGACCATGTGTGGAACGGGAACATCGCGCCCAGCACACCAAAGCCGACAAACGTCAACGGGAACAGATACATCTGCCACGAGTGCGGAATGGCATTGGCCTCGGCAATCTCGAGGATATTCATCGTCAGAGGCGAGCCTTCGGGAGCCGAGTGGAAATAGATGCCGATGATGCCGAGCATGAGCAGCGCGCTGCCACCCATGAGCATCAGCGTCAATTTCATCGCGCTATAGGTCTTGTTGCCGCTGCCCCACACGCCGATGAGCAGATACATCGGAATCAGAGCCACCTCGTAGAACATGAACATCGTGAACAAGTCAATCGAGATGAAGAAGCCAAATACTCCGGTCGACAGCAAGAAGAACCACAGGAAGAACTGCTTGGGCAGCGGATTCATCTTCCATGAGGCGAACACGCCGGCAAAGACGATGATGGCGCTCAAGGCAATCATCACCACGCTCACGCCGTCAACGCCCAGGGCGAGTTTGATGTTGAACGGTTCGTACCACATCACGTCGCTGCGCAGCAGCATCGCGTCTTGCACTCCGGCGGCACGCGCCGTCACAAAGTAATAGACCAGATAAGCCGCCAGAGCCACCAATGCGGTTGCTCCCGTCACGGCCACAGCGCGTATGGCGCGTATGCCGCGCCCGGCGTTGGTACACAATGCCAATCCTCCCAACGTGAGCAGCGGGATGATGACAAAGTAGATGAGTATATTGTTGAATATCGTCATAGTCGTTAGTCGATAGTCGTTAGATGTTAGATGTTAGATGTTAGATGTTAGATGTTAGATGTTAGATGTTAGAAATTCGCTAAACCTCTAAACCTCTAAACCTCTTAACCTTTCATATTAACACACACGCGATTAGGGCGGCGGCGAGCACGAGAGCGCCGATGAGATAGGTGAGCACATAGGCCTGAACCTTGCCGCTCTGCAGCGGACGCACCATCGCGGCGCAATATTGTGTCACAGTGCCCATCAAATTCATCGTGCCGTCAATCACCTTGCGGTCAAACCACGCGATGGGCTTGCTGACGCACTGGAAAATCACCTTGTGGGTAATGAACTGGTAAAGTTCGTCCATATAGAAGCGGTGATAAGCCGCGGTCCACAGGCCGCTGGCGGCAGCCTTCATACGCTCGGGAGCGTCGTTCTCCTTGTAGTAGAGGCGCCATGCCAGGCCGATGCCCAGGCAGGCCACGAGCACGCTCGAGCCGGCCACCGTCCAGTCCAACTGGGTGTGCAACGGCTTGCCGTCGCAAGTGACCATATCATGGGCCGGGACAAAGCCGGCCACAACCGAGATCGCGGCCAAAATAATCAGCGGCACGGTCATCGTCCAATGGGCGTCGGCCGGCGCGTGATGGCCATGCTGCTTGTGGTCGCTCCAGAAGAAAATGAGCAGATAAAGGCGGAACATATAGAATGCCGTCAAGCCGGCCACCATCGTCATCCACAGGCCCCAGCCGAGACCCTTGGCATAGCAGGCCACCAAAATCTCGTCCTTGCTCCAGAAACCCGCAAATGGCGGAATACCCGCGATTGCCAGGCAGCCAATCAAGAAGGCAATGCTCGTGATGGGCATGTGCTTGTGCAGGCCGTGCATCGCGCTGTTCTCGTTACTGCCCACGGCGTGGATAATCGCGCCGGCACACAGGAACAACAACGCCTTGAACATGGCGTGGGTGAACAGGTGGAACATTGATGCCATGTAGCCCAGGCCGTAGCCCCCGTGAATCTCGATGAGCGCGCCATCGGACGAACTCACCGCGAGCGACGTCATCATGAACGCGATCTGCGAGATGGTAGAGAAGGCCAACGCACGCTTGATGTCGCTCTGGGTGCAGGCAATCGCCGCGGCATAGAACGCCGTGAAGGCACCCACCACCGCGATGACGTCCATCGCGCCCTGCTCGAGCACATAGAGCGGGAACAACTTCGCCACCAGATACACACCGGCCACAACCATCGTCGCGGCGTGGATTAACGCCGACACGGGCGTCGGACCCTCCATAGCGTCGGGCAGCCAAATGTGCAACGGATACATCGCACTCTTGCCGGCACCGCCAATGAAGATAAACGTCAGCGCCCACGCCATAATCGAGATGCCCATGAATGTGCCGCCGTGAGCCGAACCCAGCGCACCGCTCGCGGCCACGCCGCCGGTGCCCACGAGGCTCTCGAAGTCAAACGTGCGCGTGTAGAAACTCAATATCATGATGCCCAGCAGGAAGAACAGGTCGGCAAGACGCGTCACGATAAACGCCTTCTTGCTCGCGTGAACCGCCGCCGGACTGGTGTAGTAGAAGCCGATGAGCAGATAACTCGACACACCCACCATCTCAAAGAAGATGAACACCTGGAAGATGTTGGTGGCCACCACCAAGCCCAGCATCGAGAACGTGAACAGGCCCAGGAACGCGTAGTAGCGTTGGTAGCCCTTCTCCGGTTCGCCCTCGTGGTTGCTCATGTAGCCCAAACTGTAGAGGTGCACCATCAGCGACACCGTGGTAATCACCACAAGCATCATCGCCGCGATGGGGTCGAGAGCGATGCCCATGCGCACCACCAAATCCTCGGTGAACGTGAGCCAAGCCGGGTTCCAGACGGTCACCGTCTGGCGGATGCCGTCAACTATCTGACCCTGACCAGTGCCGAAAAAGTAGGTCAGCGCCACGCCGTAGGCCAGCACGGTGGTCACCAGCATCGCCACGGTGCCGATAACACCCGCCGTGCGGCGACCCAAACGGTCGTCGAGCAGGCCCAGCACCAAGAACATCAACAGTGGCAGTGCCACCACTGCTATAGAGTAACTAAATGGCATAATTATTCCTTTGTTAATCTTGAAAGGTTTAGCGTTTAGAAGTTGAGAGGTTGAGCCATTTGCTGACGCAAATGGGAAGAAATGCAGTATTTCCGAGCACTTGTAGGGACATAATTTATTGTGTCCACATTGAGGCTCAACCTCTCAACCCTTAACCTCTCAACCTTTCATTATAATTTAGAATTTCAATTTCGAGATTTCACTGATGTCAACATTGCGCACAGCGCGGAACACATTGATGATGATTGCCAGCGCCAGCGCCGTCTCGGCCGCCGCAATCGCGATGGCAAACAGCGTGAACATCATTCCCTCCATTTGGCCCGGAAACAGGTAGCGGTTAAACACAACAAAGTTGATATCCACCGCGTTGAGCATCAGTTCCAACGAAATCATAATCGCAATCATGTTCTTGCGCGTCAGGAAGCCGTACACACCGCAGCCAAACATCACAATGGCGGGCACCAGATACATTAACACGTTCAGTTCCATATCGTCAGTTATTAGTCGATAGTCGTTAGTCGTTAGTCGTTATCGGCGACGGGCAATCACCACACCACCGATGATGCACGCCAGCAGCAGCACGCTGATGGCCTCGAACGGCAGCAGGTAGCCAAATTTGTCGGTACTCAACAGGAAATGGCCGATGCGCTCGATACTCACGTCGGCCATGCTCGACGGCAGTGCCGCTCCACAAAGCGGGGCAAACGTGAATAGCGCGCCGCCAAGCAACGCCACGGTGAGCAACGCCGCCACAGAGCCCAACACACGACGATGCGTCTTGAGCGCGTCGGCATCCTCGCCAGGCTTGTGGGTGAGCAGAATGGCAAACACAAACAGCACCACAATGCCACCGGCATAAACGGCAATCTGCACCGCTCCCAGCAACGGATAGTCAAGTTGGAAATAGAGAATTGCCGTGGCGAAAAGAGTGAAGAGCAGATAGGTCGCCGAGCGCAATATCTTGCGGGTGGTAACCGTGAGCACCGAGCACACGATAATCACCAACGCAACCACGCAGTACACTAATATATTACCTACAGATTCCATTGTCACGCAGTTTCTTTTGGTTCGTTATTCGGTTTTTCGGCCTCGGCGACAGGCTTCGGCTCCTCGGCGGCAGGCTTGGCGGCGGGCTTGGCGACCTCCTCCGGCTCGGGACGATCATTGAGTTGCTTGACAAGTTTGGCACGCGTGAACACCGCCTGCTCAAAGTCGTTGCTGAACTCGATGGCACCCGTGGGACACGAGGTCACACACAGGTCGCAGAACGTACAACTCCCCAAGTCATAGAGATACTTGTCCAGTTTCTTCTTGGTCTTGGGCTTACCGTTGGGCAACGTCTCGGCCAGCGTCTCCATGTGACTGGTGATGCTGATGGTGCCGTTGGGACAGTTGCGCTCGCAACTGCCACACACGATACACTTGTGATGCCCCTGCTCGTCGTAGACAAAGCGCAGCGTCGCGCGGAACCGCTCGGGAATCTGCAGCGTCGCGCGATTCTCGGGATACTTCTCGGTCACCTTGGGCGTGAACAATTCCTTTCCGGTCACCGCCATACCTTGCAGCAGGCTCCATAGGCCCGAGAAAATCGAAGCGAAATACTCCTTTATGCTCATTTTAATTATGAATTATGCATTCAACTATCGGTCCACTTGACCGCCCAGGATATCGAGCAACTCGGTGGTGATGCCCTGTTGACGCAGTTTATTGTACTCGAGGTTGAGAGCGTCAAGCAACTCGGCGGCGTTGTCGCTGGCCGTCTGCATCGCCATCACGCGCGTCGCCTGCTCGCTGGCCGCGCTATGGCCATAGATATTCTGCACTGTGGCGCGAATAAACAATGGCAGCACGGCACGGAAAATAGCGGCGGCACTCGGCTCAAACAAGCAGGGACTGTTAGCGGCACGGGCGTCCATCTGGCCGGCAAGCGCCTCGACCGACACCGGCAGCAACCGCGAGCACTCCAACGACTGGCGGCTCGTGCTGCGGTAGTGCATATACACCACTTCCACGCGGTCAAACTCGCCGCCGGTAAAGCCGTCGACAAGCATCGCCGTGAACGGTTGCAGTTGCTGCGCGCCGTTGCGCGTATTCAACTCCACCGTCTTCACCTCCACGCCGTCCATCTGGAGTTTGAGCGCCGCCTTGGTGAGTTTGCGCCCCATGGGGATGAGCGTCACACGCCGCGCGCCGGCGCGCTTGGCCTCCTTGATGACCTCAAGCACGCGCTTGAAGATATTGATGTTGAAGGCGCCACACAGGCCATCGTCGCTGCCCATCGCCACCACAGCCACGCTTGCCGGCTCACGCTGCTCGATCAGCGGCGAACTGAACTCGCCGTCCGTCACGAGCAGGTGGCTAATCACCTCACGCACCATCGCGCTGTAAGGCGTCAACTGGTTCAGTTGAAGCGCGGCCTTGCGGAGTTTGGCCGACGATATCATCTTCATGGCGCTCGTCGTCTTTTGCGTCGAGGCCACCGAGCCGATGCGGCTCTTCAATTCTCTCAGTGTTGCCATTATTTGTTATAAAAGTTTACCGTTGACCGTTTTGTCCTCCCCCGCCTCCTCCTAAAGGATGGGTGTCAGGTTCTGTGACAACCGGTTAAAACTGTATCATAATTTATTTTTTGGAATTTAGCCGCCCTAACGGGCGGGAAATCTTTCAAAATCTAAAATAAAATCAAATAATTAATTTTATCCTTTATAAGGATTTAATAAATGTGAGATTTTGAATAAGATTTTTGAAAGATTTCCGCACGCAACGCGTGCGCCTATTATGATACAGTTTCCGGAGTGGAGGACTCTCAGAAACTGCCGGCGATATGCTCGGCGGCTGCACGCAACTTAGCGGTCACGTCGTCGTTGATCACGCCGCCGCGCAACACGTCAAGCACATCGGCACGGTGATTGGCGCGCAGGTAGTCAAGGAACAATGCCTCAAACTCGGTCACCTTCTCCAGCGGCACACGTTGCAGCAGGCCGTTCACACCGCAATAGATGATAGCCACCTGCTCCTCGACGA
Organism: Muribaculaceae bacterium; assembly: GCA_017454355.1. Lineage (GTDB taxonomy): Bacteria > Bacteroidota > Bacteroidia > Bacteroidales > Muribaculaceae > Sodaliphilus. The sequence continues at coordinate 11,580 of JAFTDD010000006.1, read as the reverse complement.
GCATCGGACGGTATTGCGGCTGCACGAGCAGGCGCTCGTTCTTGCGGCCGGTGTCGATGGTGCGGGCCGTCACCGGGTCGATGTCGCCACCGAACTTGGTGAACGCCTCCAACTCGCGATACTGCGCCTGGGCAATCTTCAACGTGCCGGCGACCTTCTTCATCGACTTGATTTGGGCATTACCACCCACACGGCTCACCGAGATACCCACGTTCACGGCCGGACGGATACCGGCGTTGAACAGGGCCGACTCGAGGTAAATCTGACCGTCTGTAATCGAAATCACGTTAGTCGGGATATAGGCGCTCACGTCGCCTGCCTGCGTCTCGATGATGGGCAGTGCGGTGAGCGAGCCTCCGCCCTTGACACGCGTCTTCAGAGCCTCGGGCAGGTCGTTCATCACGCTGGCCACGTCCTGGTTGTCGTTAATCTTGGCAGCACGCTCCAGCAGGCGGCTGTGCAGGTAGAAGATGTCGCCCGGATATGCCTCGCGACCGCTGGGGCGCTTGAGGATCAGCGAGATCTCGCGGTAAGCCACAGCATGCTTCGACAGGTCATCGTAAATCACCAGCGCGTCGCGGCCGGTGTCGCGGAAGTACTCGCCGATGGCTGCGCCGGCAAACGGCGCGTAGTAGCGCATCGAAGCCGAGTCACTCGCCGTCGCCGCCACCACACAGGTGTAGGGCATCGCGCCGGCCTCGGTGAGTTTGGCAACGAGGGCAGCCACGGTGGAAGCCTTTTGGCCGATGGCCACATAGATGCAGTAGACAGGCCGTCCGGCCTCATACTCTGCCTTCTGGTTGATAATGGTATCGATGGCGATGGCTGTCTTACCAATCTGGCGGTCGCCGATGATAAGTTCTCGCTGGCCGCGACCGATGGGAATCATCGAGTCGATAGCCTTGAGGCCCGTTTGCAACGGCTGCTTCACCGGCTGACGGAAAATCACACCGGGAGCCTTACGCTCCAGCGGCAGGCGCACGCGCTCGCCCTCAATCGGGCCGTGGCCGTCCAGCGGCGCGGCAAGCACGTTGATAACGCGCCCCATCAAGCCCTCACCCACCGGGATGCTGGCAATCTCACGCGTGCGGCGCACCTTCATCTTCTCGGTCACCGAGTCGACGTTATCGAGCAATATCACGCCCACGTCGCTCTCCTCGAGGTTCATCGCCACGCCCGTCACACCGTTCTCAAACTCCACCAACTCGTTGGCCTCGACATTGTCCAGACCAAACACGTGAGCCACACCGTCGCCCACCTCGAGCACAGTGCCCACCTCCTCAAAAGTCTTGGAGAGGTCGTGCTCGCTGAGTTGCAGTTTCAGTATGTCGGAAATTTCACTCGGATGTATCATTGTTATCGTTATTCATTTGTGCCACGACGCTCGGGCGACGCGGCTGTGATTGTCTCTACTTGTTGAGTAAATGCAGCCGCAGTTGACGAAGTTCGTTGCGCACACTCGCGTCAAGTTGCAAGTCATTGATTGTCACAGTAAAGCCGCCTATCAACTGAGGATCCACCTGCTGGGTGATCTCCAGCGTCACGTCGCCCAGACGCTTCTTGACCAACGCGATAATCTGCTCCACCTCGGGCGAGGGCAGTTCGCTGGCGGTGACAATCTCCACATTAGCGATGTTGTGGGCCTCGCGATAGAGTTGCAAATAGCACCATCCGATGGCACTCAACATGTTAGCGCGGTTGTTCTTAATCACCATCAGCAGGAACTCGTCGAGCGAACTGCCGGGCTTGCCGCCGATATATTGCAATATCACGGCTCCCTTCTTCTCCGGCGAGATCTCGGGGTTCATCACCACGCGCTTTAGCAGGTCAACCGATGTGTCGCGGAAGGTCAACTCCCGCAACTGGTCATAGATCACCTTGTCATCGCCGCGCTCGACAGCCAACTTATATAGCGCCTTGGCATACCGCCTGGGCAACAATCCGTCGTTCATTGTGACTTTCTAAATTTTATTAAACACGGGGCTTGAGCAATTCTTCGGTAAAAAAATGTAAATGAGTTATAAATAATTGTTTCGCGGAAATTCACGTTGTCATAGACGTGAATAGACGCTAACCCTTATAATTTACCGAACTATTGTTGAGGCAACCCGTCGTCTTGAGTTCAATTCTTATTCTCGGCCTCGGCGAGGTATTTCTCGACCAGGGCCTGCTGAGCCTTGTCGTTCTCCATCTGGTGGCGGAGCACCTTCTCGGCAATCTGCAGGGCGACCTCTGTCACCTCGAGTCGCATCTGGTGCTCATACTCCTTGCGCGTCTGCTCAATGCGCAGTTGGGCCTGCTCGGCGACCTTCTGGGCCTCCTCGGTGGCCTGAGCCTTGGCATCCTCCACAATCTGGTTGCGCATCTTGGCCGCCTCGCGAAGGATCTCGGCCTGCTCAACGCGTGCCTCGGCAATCAACTTGTCGCGGTCGGCCTTGGCGCCATCCAGTTGGGCTTGCGCCTCCCGGGACAGTGCCACTCCCTTGTCAATGAGGTCGGCACGATCCTCCATCATCTTGATGATGGCAGGCCAGCCCCACTTGGCAAGGATGAAGTACAGCCCCAGGAAGGCCACAAACATCCAGAACGCCAGTCCAAATTCAGGCGTAAACAGTTGCATGGCACTCGGGTGTTATTACATCACGATTGCGAGGATACACACGATCAGGGCCAGCAGAGCCACACCCTCGATCAGAGCCGCAGCCAAGATGAGGTTGCTGCGGATGTCACCCGTCGACTCGGGCTGGCGGGCGATGCTCTCCATTGCCGAGCCACCGATGCGGCCGATACCGATACCGGCGGCCAACGCTGCGATACCAGCGCCGATTGCGGCGCCCAAATTTGCCATGGCATCTGCCATAATCATTGCTAACATAGTCTTAATAGTTTAAAATGTTATTGTTGTTTGTTATTTTTTCTTTATCTACTCACTAACGTGGTGAGGCTCAACGAGCGCCATCGAGATGAACAGCGCCGAGAGCAACGTGAACACATAGGCCTGAATAAAACTAATCAGCGTGTCGAGCAGCAGCATAAACAGCGAGAACGCCATCGAGAACACTACCGTCATACCACCCACGGCCGTGCCGAACATCTGAGCGAACAGGAAGATGAACGTCACCAACACAATCACCACCATGTGGCCACTCATCATATTGGCGAACAATCGAATCATCAGCGCCAACGGCTTGGTGAAGATGCCCAGGAACTCGATAAACGGCATCAGTGGCACCGGGCACTTGAGCCACACCGGCACCTCGGGCCAGAAAATTTCCTTCCAATACTCGCGAGTGCCGTTGAATGTCGTCAAGGCAAACGTGCACAGCGCCAGCACCATTGTCACGGCGATATTACCGGTGACGTTGGCTCCGCCGGGGAAAATCACAATCAGTCCCAGCAGGTTCAGCGTCAGAATCATGAAAAACGCCGTCAACAAGTAGGGAGCAAACCGTGGCGCGTGCTTGCCCATGATGGGACGGATGGTGTCGAAGTAGACAAAGTCCACTATCAACTCCACAAAGCCGCGGCCGCCACGCGGGGCCTTCATGCCCTCGCGGTCATACCACCGCCGCAACGACATCACCACCGCGATAACAATCAATGCCGCGATGAAAATGCAGGCCACATTCTTGGTAATCGACAAGTCCCACGGACGCACCTCGCTGCCATCGTCAAGCACCTCAACAATCTTGCCGCTGAGTTCGCTGTCGGGGTCACTGACAATCTTGAAGCCATCGTAGGTGGCGCCACCGGTCACGCGGTCGCTGCTGAACACATGCCACGAGCCGGCATGGTCGCGCACAATCACCGGCAACGGAATGCGGGTGCTGTGGTTGAACGGCACTTCCCAGCCGTAGGCGTCGCCCAAGTGACCGAAGAGGGTCGCCTTGACGTTCAGCGGCTCGGACGCCGCCTCGGGATGCAGCCTGCTATGGTGCTCGGCATCCATATAGCCCAACGCCATCAGCGCCACTATCACCAGCGCCACTATTGCAGGAATCAGTTTCTTCATTGTCTGTCTGTTATAGTCTTTAATTCTGTTGAGCCTCCAATCACCCTGTCGGGGGAGGGGGGGAGGACGAGGTGGCAAGCCCTCAGAAGAGGCACACGCTCACCACATCGTTCTTCACATCGGCCACACCGCCGGCAATGTCACGGCTCACTGTCGCGCCGTCAACCGGAGTGTAGGTCGCCGTGCCGGGCTGCAACGCGGCAATCATCGCCGCGTGGCCGCGAAGCACCTGGAAACTGCCCAACTCGCCGGGCAGCGTCACCTGCGACACCTCGCCGTCAAACTCCACCTGCTCGGCAGATATAATCTTGAGTTTCATCGTCTTTTATGAAAAGTTTACCGTTGACCGTATTACTAACTCTTAGAATTCTTAGAAATCTTAGAAATCTTAGAATTAGAATCAGGCTTGAGCCTCGGCCAGCAACTTCTTGCCCTTCTCGATAGCCTCGTCGATGGTGCCAACGCTCAGGAACGCCTGCTCGGGCAGGTAGTCCACCTCGCCGTCGAGAATCATCTTGAAGCCGCGGATGGTCTCGTTAAGCGGCACCATCACGCCCGGCAGACCGGTGAACTGCTCGGCCACAAAGAACGGCTGCGAGAGGAAGCGCTGGGCACGGCGTGCGCGGCTCACAACGAGTTTGTCCTCGTCGCTCAACTCGTCAACACCAAGGATGGCGATGATGTCCTGCAACTGATTGTACTTCTGCAACAAGTGAATCACACGCTGCGCGACGTCGTAGTGCTCCTGGCCGATGATGTTCGGGTCCATGATGCGCGAGGTCGATGCCAGCGGGTCCACCGCCGGGTAAATACCCAACTCGGCAATCTTACGGCTTAACACACACGTGGCGTCCAAAAAGTTGAACGTCGTGGCCGGTGCCGGGTCGGTCAAGTCGTCGGCCGGCACATAGACGGCCTGCACCGAAGTGATTGAGCCGCTCTTGGTGCTGGTGATGCGCTCCTGCAGCACACCCATCTCGCTGGCCAAAGTGGGCTGGTAACCCACGGCGCTCGGCATACGGCCCAACAAGGCGCTCACCTCACTACCGGCCTGCGTGAAACGGAAGATATTATCCATAAACAGCAGGATGTCCTTGCCGCCACCGTCCTGGTCGCGGAACTGCTCGGCTACCGTCAGACCGCTCAGAGCCACGCGCAAGCGGGCGCCCGGCGGCTCGTTCATCTGGCCGAACACCAGCGTAGCCTGCGACTTGCCCACAGCCTCCATGTCGACATCCTCCAGGCGCCACTCGCCCTTCTCCATGCCCTCACGGAATTTCTCGCCGTAGTTGATAACGCCGCTCTCGATCATCTCGCGCAACAGGTCGTTACCCTCGCGAGTGCGCTCTCCAACGCCGGTAAACACCGAGAATCCGTTGTGACCATGGGCAATATTGTGGATCAACTCCATGATCAACACCGTCTTACCCACGCCGGCGCCACCAAACAGACCAATCTTACCGCCCTTGCTGAACGGTTCAATCAGGTCGATGACCTTGATGCCGGTGTAGAGAATCTCTTGAGTAATCGACAGGTCGGCAAACGGCGGAGCCGGCTGATGGATGGCGCGGCGCGCGCCTTCCTTGAGCGGCTCCAGGTGGTCGATCGGCTGGCCAATCACGTTCAGCAGGCGACCTTTCACCTGCTCGCCGGTGGGCACCGAAATCGGACGGCCCAGGTTCTCAACCTTCGTGCCGCGCTGCAAACCGTCGGTGCTATCCATAGCCACACAACGCACGGTGTTCTCGCCCACGTGCTGCTCAACCTCCAAAATCAGAGGCGAGCCATCGGGACGCTCAACGCGCAACGCCGTGTAGATGGGCGGGCGCGACGAGCCCTCGCTCTCAAACGCGATGTCAACCACCGGGCCAATCACCTGCGTTATCTTACCAAAATTATCAGCCATAGTATTGTATTATTTTCGATTGTTCGATTATCCGATTGTTTTAGAAATGCCAACCTTGGGTCACCACCACGGCCATCACCACCAAGTTCACCAGGCCGATGGGCATCAGGTAGCGCCACTCGAGTGCCAGCAGTTGGTCGATGCGCACACGCGGGAACGACCAGCGGATCCACATGAACACAAACGTCATGAAGAACGCCTTGCCCAGAAACCACAACGTGCTCGGGATATAGTCCATCACGGTGTTGAAGCCTTCCCAGCCCGGCACGTGCAACGGCATCCATCCGCCCAGGAACAACAGCGCCGCGATGCCGCTCACCACAAACAGGTTCAGGTACTCGGCCAGATAGAACAGGCCGTAGTGGATACCCGAATACTCGGTGTGGTAACCGGCCGTCAACTCATGCTCGGCCTCGGGCAAGTCAAACGGGCCACGGTTGTTCTCGGCATTAGCCGCTATAATATAAATAATGAACGCGAGCAGCGCCGGCAGGTGCCCTTTAAAAAGGAACCATCCGTCGGCCTGCGCCTCAACGATGCCGGTGATGCTCATTGTGCCGGCAAGACACACAATCGTGAGCACGCTGAAGCCCACACTCAACTCATAACTAATCATCTGGGCGCCGGAGCGCATCGCGCCCAGCAGCGAATATTTGCTATTGCTCGACCAGCCGGCCAGCAGCACGCCCAGCACACCGATGCCCGACACGGCCACGATGAAGAACACACCGATATTGAAGTCAATAATCTGGAAGCCCTTGCCCCACGGCAGACACGCGAACGTCAGCACGCTCGCCGTCACAACCAGGAACGGCGCCAGGAAGAACAAGAACTTGTCGGTGCTCCACAGGCGGATAATCTCCTTCTGCAGAATCTTGATCACGTCGGCAAAAATCTGCAGCGTGCCTTTCGGCCCCACACGGTTCGGGCCCAAGCGGCACTGTATCCAGGCACACACCCAGCGCTCATACATGATGTAAATCATCGCGATCACCGAGTAGGCCACCAGCAGGAACAGCCCCACCAGCACACACTCGATGGTAGTCACCAGCCACGGCATCGAGGGCATCCACCCCGTCAGCAGTCCGTGCACCCAGTTAGTCACTATTGTCAAATCAAACATATCGTTGTTCGTTTTATTAGCGGTCGATATCAGGAATCACAAAGTCGATAGATGCCGTGATGGTGATCAAGTCCGCCACCAGATTGTCGCGGCACGTGAGGTCCACCACTCCAACCAGGTTGAAGCACGGGCTCTGGAAGTGCATGCGATAAGGCTTTTGGAAAGGCTTGCTCTCCTGGTCAGCCTCCACATAGACGCCAAACGCGCCGCGGCTTGCCTCCACTTGCTGATACCAGTGTCCCTCGGGCAACTTAATCACCTTGGGCACCTTGGCACAATACTCATTGCCTTCCTCGGCCTCCAGTTTATCGCAGGCCTGACGCAAAATCTTGATGCTCTGCACCATCTCATCCATACGCACCATATAGCGCGCCATTGAGTCGCCCTCGGTGCGCGTCACCTCGTCAAACTCAAACTCAGAGTAAAGCGAGTAGGGGTGCTTCTTGCGCACATCGCAACTCACGCCGCTGGCGCGGCCGCTCGGGCCAGTAATGGCGTAGTCCAACGCCTGCTCGCGGCTCAACAGTCCCACGCCCACCATGCGGTTGCGGGCAATCACGTTGCCGGTGAACAACTGGTGATACTCCGCCAGATTCTTCTCGATCACGTCGCAGGCGTGGCGCACGTCGGCCACAAAGTCGGGATGAACATCGGCCACCACACCGCCGATGGTATGGTAACTCATCGACATGCGCGCGCCGCAAGTCTTGTCGAAAATATCATAAATCAACTCGCGGTCACGGAAGCCGTAGAAGAACGCCGTGGTCGCGCCCTGGTCCATCGTCAGGCAGCCGTAACTGAGCAGGTGGCTGCTCAGGCGCATCAACTCGTCCATCATCAGGCGGATGAGTTCGGCGCGGCGCGGCACCTCGATGCCGAGGGCCTTCTCCAAGCACAAGCACAGGCAGTGCCGGTTCTGCATCGCGCTCATATAGTCCATACGCTCGGTGTAGAGCAACGTCTGCATGTAGGTGAGGTTCTCACACAGTTTCTCGATGCCACGGTGAATATAGCCGCTGACGACGTCCACCTTCTTCACCACTTCGCCGTCGAGGCTCACGCGGTAGCGCATCACGCCGTGGGTGCTGGGGTGCTGCGGACCGACGTTGATCACATACTCATCGTCGGCAAACACCTTGTCTTTGACCACGGTCACGCGCCCCTTCTCGTCCTCGACCCAGCGCTGCGTGTCGTCCTCGTTTTGCTCATCGGTGAGGCGCAGCGGGTTGAGTTCGTCGCTCGTGTCGTAGTCCTTGCGCAGGGGGTGTCCCACCCAGTCGTTGCGCAGGAAGAAGCGGCGCATATCGGGGTGACCGATGAAGGCGATGCCGTAGAAGTCGTAGACCTCGCGCTCCTGAAAGTTGGCCACGCTCCACACGTCGGCCACGCTGTGCAGCACGGGCTGCTTGCGGTCGGCGGTCTCGACGCGCACGTGGAGCATCTCTTGCGTCGCACTATTGGTCAAGTAATAGTAGCAGCCCAGCGACGTCTTCCAGTCCATACCCACCAGGGCGGTGAGATAGTCGAAGCCCAGTTGCTCCTTGAGCGCCACGGCCAGCGCGTGCCACGCGGCATCGGGCACCGTCACCAGCAGCAACTCGCCGCTCGTGTCGGCCACCGCTTGGGGGCACAACGCCAATATCTTGTCTTTCAACTCGTCCATGTTGAATAAATTAAGTACGAAGTACAAAGTACGAAGTACGAAGTATAGAGGTTGTGGTTATTAACTACATGCTACATGCTACATGCTACATGCTACATGCTTTCGGGTTGCGCAAGAGCCTCGTCAAACTTCTCCTTGCGGTTCACGCCACCGAAGTATTTCTGCACCTTGATTTTGCGCTGCAATTGCATCAGGCCGTAGAAGAACGCCTCGGGACGCGGCGGGCATCCGGGCACATAAACGTCCACCGGGATAATCTCATCGATACCCTTGACGACACAATAACTGTTCTTGAACGGACCGCCACTGACGGCGCATCCGCCACACGCAATCACATACTTCGGCTCGGCCATCTGCTCGTAAAGGCGCTTCAACACCGGAGCCATGCGATAGGTGATGGTGCCCTGACACATAATATAATCGGCCTGACGTGGGCTGTTGCGAGCCACCTCAAAGCCGAAACGTGCCATATCGTAGCGCGCGGCGCCCAAGCACATAAACTCAATCGCGCAGCAACTCGTGCCGAAGCAGAACGGCCACAGCGAGTTGCTGATACCCCAGTTGATCAGTTGGTCAAGTTTGCCCACGACAATGTTGGTGCCACCGGCACGCAACTGCTCCACGAGGCCGTCGATATACTCGTTGTCCTTGAAGTCCTCGTGCTTCATGCTCTTGATTTTCACTTCCATCGCAACGCTCCTTTCCGCCAGGCGTAAGCCAGGCCCAATGCAAGAATAACAAGGAAGGTGCCCACCGCCGGCAGCGCGCTGTTGCCCAACGTGCGGCAAATCACCGCCCACGGGAAGAGAAACACCGTCTCGACGTCGAACATCAAGAACAGGATCGCAAACAAGTAGTAACCCACATGAAACTGCGCCATCGAGTCGCCACGCGACGGGATACCGCACTCGTATGGCTCACCCTTCATCTGCGTGTAACTGCGAGGACCCACCAACCGGGCAATGACGAGCGCACCCACCACAAGAACCACCGCTGTCAAGGCGGCCGTCACGGCGAGCGTCGTACCCTGAATACCGAATATTGATATATCCATAAATCAGTATTGATAGATATGTAGTTTTGTCTCAGTTAAAAGGCATTTAGTGTTACACAATGCAATAAATCATCTCGCTATCACCGCGTTAACCCGGATTTGGGCAGCGAGGCAAGCGCGAGATGCCTCTATCGCGTTGCAAAATTACCAAAAATTCCGCAACCCAACAAACTTCATAGCAAAAAAGATTATCGTGAAAAAGAAACAAGCCGATTTTTTGTGGCCGTTTCTTAGTTTTCTTAGAACGCTAAGTTTCTAAAGTATGCCTATCCCTTTGTGCATCGCTCATCGGTTAGCGTCCATTTCGTCAATAACAACGTCTATTTGCGTCATTTTTTGGACATTAGGAACAAAAGAATAAGGTTGCGCATAATTTAATCTCACGTAAAATTGCGTAAAATTCACATAAAAATCGTAAAATATATATTCGGTTATTATTTTAGGGCCTGGCCGTTTCACGAAATTTCACGTGAAACCTTGATTCCGCAAGTTTATTTATCTCGTAAATTTCAGTAAATTGACATAAATCCATTAATAAATATAAATCGCATAAAATAAAATATTTACGATAATTTACGTAAATTTACGAGAGATTTATATTCGGGAATTCACGTGAGGAAATCATTATCTGCAGGTTTTAGGTGAAAAAAGAAAGATAGACGGGAATTGACGTTGTTATTGACGGAAATTGACGCGAACCTACTTTAGAAACTTGAGTTATAAATTACCGGGCGGCACCAGCCAGGCGCTGGCCTCATAGAGCAGATAGATGGGCAGGAAGACGATGAGCAGGGTGAAGGGGTCGCCGGTGGGTGTGACCAGCGCGGCGAGCAGGAGGAGCGCCACCACAGCGTGGCGACGCCACTTGCCAAAGAACTCACGGCGCAAGACACCCAAACGCCCCAGCAGCCAGCACAGCAGCGGCATCTCAAACACCAGCCCCATCACCAGCAGCAATGTCACCATCAGTTCCAGATAGTTATCGAGTGTGAAACGCGCGTCAACCAGTTCACTCACGCGATACTCGGCCAAAAAACGGAACGTGACCGGAAACACCAATAGGTATCCAACCGCCATTCCCAGATAGAACATCAGCGTGCTCATGCCCATCGCCGTGGCCACGCTGCCGCGCTCGTTGTCGTAGAGCGCCGGCTCCACAAATCCCCACAGCAGCCACACCGCCACCGGCAGCGACAGCAGCACAGCCAAATAGGCACTCGTGCTCAAGTGAATAAAAAATTGGCTCGGCACCTCGATTGTCATCAGCCGATACTCAAACCCTTCGGTGGTGAACTGCGGCAGCCACGGCACGGCGGCAGTCATCCTCTCAAACAACCGATAGAGCACAAAGTCGCCGTGGGTCGGTCCGAGGATGATGGTGTCGAAGACGTGGGGCATGAGCATGAACGACACGACGGTCAGGGCCACGACGACAGCGACGATGCGCAGCAGCACGCCGCGCAACGCCTCCAAGTGGTCCCAAAACGACATCTCACCATCCATGATTTTTCATCACGAATTTATCTCCCGTGAATTTCCGTGAATTATCGTGAATAAATAAAGAACGTGCTCCCCCCCCTAAAGGAGGGGGCTTTGGCCTCTGTTGAGTACAACCTAAAATCCGCAACCTTGAAAATTCTCACGAAAAATTCCGAAAATTATCGAAAATAATTTTCTCGTAAATTTGCGTAAATTGTCGTAAATATTTTATTCACAGAATATTATCACCCAAATTAAATTTACGTAGATTTACGAAAATTTACGAGATACAATATTTTTTCGGAAATTTTCGAGAATTTTCGAGAGATAAATATCGAGTTGC
>JAFTDD010000075.1 GCA_017454355.1 Muribaculaceae bacterium | reverse complement strand
GCCGAGTCATTCAACTCCAAGATAAAGGGACTCCGCGCACAGGTGCATGGGGTGAATGACCTTGCGTTTTTCATGTTCCGTTGCGCCAAGATTTTCGGTTAGGCGGCGAGGTGGCATCCACGGACATTCCCCCCTGCGCCCTTTCTTTTTCATTTTTTATTGAATTATAATGCATCGACAAGTTTGTACTTTAAACCGCATGCTTTTAATTTGTCTGCTTGAGGTTCCTTATAATTAGGATATGCTTTTTTATGAGCATCGATAACATTCTTTCGCGCATTTTTTAGCTCTGCATTAGCTTGGCTCAAAGCGTCACTGTTCCCCTCAGCAAGCTCGGCAGAGGATCTTCCTTTTTTCGCACTTACATTCTTCGCGTTTTGGGCATTTTTATAGGCAATATTGTAATTGCAGCATGCTACCTTAAGAGCCATAATTGCATCCGTGTTTCCTTTGTCCACGGCTTCTCTTTTGTCGCTTGCGATGGTTTTATTGGTACTATTATCTTCTGACGGTGGAGTCGGCTGAGTTACTGCAGTTGTCGGTTGATGTCGTTGGGCTTGTGCTTCTAACTCGCCTTTTATGACGCCTAAAATAGTATTCAAATCAACTTGGTCGCTTCCTGCACCTTTAGGGTATCTGCTTTTGATGCTAGCTTTGACGTTATTTTTTCCATCAGCACTTAGGGCTTTCCAATTGTCTTTTATCTCTATATAAATCTGATTCATCTGATTGACGTAACCTCCATTCTCATAAAGATTCTTTTGGGAATCATCAAAAGCGCCTGTGGTTATCGCTTCAAAAATTGCTTTGCCCGTGCCGCTCTGCAATGAATCCCGTTTCCAGACGTCATTGTTTTGCATATACGTCAAATTATCTTTTTCACTTGAAGGATTATAGAAGACCTCTGCCGGTTCAGCCTCTGTGATGGACGTCTCTGACGTATCCCGCGAGCAACCGAATAGCATCCACTCCACATTTTTATTGCTACCATGTGAACCCGGCTCACCACACGAGCGGATAATGAGTACTATTGCAATGACAACAAAGATTGTTAAAATTAATCCAACTAACCGACGATGACCATACACGAAATTGATACACTTGTCAATAAGAGAATCACGCTGTAACTCATCATACTCAGGCTCGCTTGCTGGACGTTTTTTGCCTTTCTTTTTTCGTTGTTGACACTTCTCAATTATGGTTTGGACATATTCCTTGCGAACCTCATACGTTCGCACCCCGTTCTCCTCGCTTTTTAATTCAAGGGGGATACCGTGATAGGTAGGGTCGTTTGCTGCAAGTTCTCTCTCTTGCTCCTTATCTCTAACGACACTACGAGATAGGATGATACATACTTCGTTTCTCTTCTTTTTCAAGAAGATCGACACTGGCTCACCAGATGAAGAAATATCTTTGTATTTAACTGACTTCTCCTTATTTTCATAGCCAGGGGCATTGACCGTAATTGTGATATCGTCAATGGCTGAAGACTCGTCCAATTCCGCTTCAAACAATGAGGAAGACTGTATGTATGAGTATGAATAGCTGCTCTTGACAGACGAAGAAATATTCAGCTTCGCACTGGTAATTGCCTGCCCTTCCTCGTCAACAAGTTGGACTTTTAAAACTTTTACAAACTTATCACTTGGCAAAAGCGGATTCACTACGATTGTGTCGCCCTCATACGTCACATAGGGAGAGTTTTTCCCGACTTGGAACGCCTTTTTGATTGGTTTAAAGCCAGGCCTGGTGTACGTTACAGTGGCAGAGGCACCGGTTATGAAATCCTGGTGTCCTTCGCCCAAAGAAATAATCCATGAAATATCCGAGCCATCAATCACTCCACCAGCCTTACATCTATAATCTACAGACAACTCCCCAGATAACAAATCAGCTTCTTGAGATTGAATGGGAGAATCGCTCTTCCTCACAAAACACACATCCCTATAGTCCTTATAGATTGGCTGATTGATGAAGTTCAGATAACGACACAACTCATCCTCTGTATCATATATGCGGAAGGCTGTTTTCGGGCTATGGCTCAAATTCTTGCTCTCCCAAGAAATGGGACTATGAGAATAACATTGAATTTCGGCTTCTTTCACACATTCGGCAATAATATGATTAACGCCTACGTCAACGATTTCTCCGACCTTTGGCAATTTCCCTGCTTTATGAATGCGCTCATTAAGCAGATTCAGCAGCCTGAATATCGTCTTGCCGTCGGCCCGATATCCTTCTTTAACCACAATTATAATTGACATAAACCCTTGACGGGCATCGTCACAACTGGGTGTGATTAAAGTGTAGTATGTGCCGTAATCCCTTTTTCTTAAGAGATTGTAGACACATTCCGGTTGAGGAGTAACGCACTTTAGCATCCTGATAGTCCCACGACCCTCCAGAATCTGGGACGTCTCCATATCTCCTTTTGTTCCAGGGTATGCCAGCAGCAGGCCGCTTTCGCCTCCATACTGGCCATGGAAGTATATCTTTAATTGTTCTTGCATATAACAAAAAACTCAATCATCGTTCAACCATGCGAGAAACTTCTCCCAACGCGTTGTTGGGACTACAGAAGATTTGAGAAGAATCTCATTCAGAATCTTTCGGGTCTCCGAGGGATCAAACTTACATAATTGTTGACCAATGACCTTACCAATCGTAAAATAGACAGTCCTGAAGTTCTTGACACCAGTTTTGTGGCAAAGCCGTCGCATATTTGTATAGAAATTGTTAAAATAAGTTTTGACATATTCTTCAGCTGCAGTTGCTCGCGCAGTTGTGTCAAGAGTATGGAATCCTTGCATCAAGTCGCTCTTCGTTACCAATAAATACACCCCGTTGGTGCGGTACTTGATGTTCTCGTTGAGAAACTGACTCATGGCTTCAAGGTATGTTGCAATCTGCACTCCTGAAATCGGATTTCTATGAGAATTGTATTCAACAACGAAAAAATGGATTTTCCGATTGGCCGTACTGTTCAAATATGATTTCAATTTTTCTTGTGCCTGCTTTAACTCCGGAATCACCACTATTCCGGCGGACTCATCAAAGAAAGATTGCACAAGCTCTCCAGCGATATCAATGAAAGTGACGCGGTGCTTTCTACCTTTCTGGTCATTAAGTATCATCACCATCTCCTCAATTGCACCTGCATTTGTTGCCAATGGGAGTGGAGTATAGCGATCTGGAGAAAAAATCTGCTTCAATTTAGTCATATAATAGCCGCTACGGCATCTCTGCTGCTGCATCAAGAATGGCTCTAAAGAATATGCCCCACTTAATAAAGCTCCCATAGCACATGTTTTTCCGCTTCCCTTGGTTCCCCAAAAATATACTTCAGTTGTGTGCTCTTGAAGTTTGTCGCTAGGGTTTGTTTTATTTTCTGGAGACGGGTCGGACATCATTCTGAATTGATGAATTGCCTCCGCTTCAGACCGGCCAACCGCTTCAGCCAGCATCTCGAAATTAAATTCTCCATTCAAGAGCTTTCTCTTGATGCTGTCAGCCGTGTCGCTGTTAGGATTTATTTTCAGGTCATTAAGATAATCTATCACCCCAGCCCATTCTTCAATTCTGCCACTCGCTTCAGAGGCGTGTCCGCCGTTCGGATGCTTGACAAGATAACTTTGATATGCGTTCGGTGTTCCGGCTTGCTTTGCTCTTGCCCAATCACTTTCATCTGTGAGCTTTTCTATCATTTGAGCTATTTCGTGGCAGTGCCTGTCAGGAAATTTCTCTTGATACGCTCGGAGAGCCGGAAGTCTATTGTCTTCCGAGATACGCTGGACTTTGAACCATTCAGGATCTTTTTTGCCCTGAAGCGCATCATCATTGTGACGGCCATTGGGGAAAGCGGTCAGATAGTCATCATATCTGTCCTCAGCACTCAAGCGTTGCCATTCGGCATCATCCTTGCGATTGAGAGCTTCTTCGCGATGTTGACTATCCGGGAAGTCGGCAATAAAGGCATCAAATGCCAAAGCAGTGTTTTCCATCATCGCCTTGTTCCAGGCGGCCTGCTCTAGTTCTACCAAACGATTATTTGCGTCATCAGCGTGTTTGCCTCTCGGATAGGTTGAAATATAATGCTGTAGTAATGACACAAGTTCGTCACCTTCATTAGTGGAATTAGCAGCAATCGCATCCCAGGCTTCGTCTTCTGCTTGGCACAAAGAGGCAGCTAAGGCCTGATACTTATCAGTAGACAATACATTCTCCAACTCGGCAAGAGAAACACCAAATTGCTCCATTCCTCTTATAACGGCCTCTAGAGGCAAGCTGGCACATATATTTACAAATTGTTGCCTGTTCATAACGAAAAACTATTTTTAATTACATGGGAGGGGCATTGTATCCGTCATGGTTTCTACCACCCGTATATCCAGCTAGATCCCTTTGCGTAATGTAGTAGACCACAATTATCAGAAGCCAACAAATCACGGCCGAAATCAGTGAAATCCAGCTCGGCGGCATTTTCAGTTCCGTCATCATATTAACTACTTCTTGAATCTCCTGCTTTCCCGTCTTGCCATCCTCGCCGGAGAGAGTAAGTGCAGGAGGATTCCACCCGCCTGGAGGCAACTTATTGGCCAATGCCTCATAGTCAGTGGTGCGGTTGTCAAGCGCATTCTTCAGGACATCAAGGTTGCTGATTGTCTGAGGATTCCAAAGGCTGAAATCCTTCAACTCGTCTGTCCAACGCTGTATCTGAACGGAGTCGGTACGCAGCACCTTGATATCACATTCGTAGGCAAACACGGCATTGTCGACTCTCTCTTGATGTGAATAGCCGGCAGTCCATGAGAGGAGCGCGGATTGGTCATCAGCAGAATTAAGGGCATCTCGGTATTTTGCAAGGCAGTCCGCAACATACCGATCGTATTTGCTGTCCATCTCCTGCAGGCTCCCGGCGGCCGTGACAAAGGAGTTTCTGATTTCATCTTTGCGCTCGAGCATATTGGTAAAATGGGAGAACGGTATCGCACCTCCAACCATCCAGACCAACAGTAAAAAACCAAACAGATACTGCCCGCCCTTGTAGATGACATCAAAGCGTGACGCCTTGGACTGTCGCAGGAGATAGACCAAAGCGGTAGCAATGCCACAGTAGATAACCGCGCCAAAGGCGGCCCATCCGACACTGATTGATGCCTCTTCGCTTGGTCGCCAATACAACAATCCCATAAAGGCAAAGAAAGAATATACAATCAAAACGATGATTGATATCACCAATGCTTTTGGAAAATTTGATTGATTCATAAAAAACTAGCCAATATTAATTATTAGTACTATTGACACTTCGCACTGCTTTCTCTGCATTTATCATAGGCCCGACACGTTCTATTTGGCGTCCTGTCGTCTTCAGGATGTCAATGGCACGGCGCTCAGTGAGAGTGGTGTCAACACTTGCCATGAGCGCAATGGTTCCGGCAACAATGGGAGCTGCCATTGAGGTGCCTCTCATAGCGGCAAAACCATCAGGAACGGCACTGACAATCATGTCGCCGGGTGCCGACACAACACTCCCCTTGCCAAAGTTTGTGAAGTTGGTTGGACGGATTGATTGGTCAATGGCATTCACAACGACTACGCTATCAGTTCGGTTCTTGGGCTCCAAAGCAGCGACAACGCTATCATTGCCGGCCGAGAAAACGATTATCACATTTTTCTTTGCGGCCAGCCGTGCGATTTTTGACCACATACGCTGCGTTTCCGGCAAAATCAGCGTGCTGAGTTGCTCTTGCTGCTTGACACCCATAGTTCTATAATTCTTCATTGACAAGCCAATCGACACATTGATGACTTTCGCTCCGTTGTGGATAGCGTAGGCTATACCGCTCACAATGGCTGATATGGTCGTACCTTCAGCCTCATCATCAAAAACTTGCACCGGCATATATTTGCACATGGGAGCAAGGCCTTGTATCTTTTTGTTGACATTCGGAACCATAGCCTCGGCTCCACATGCCAAGGCGGCAACATGGGTGCCATGACCCTCGCCATTGGAAACAACTCGACTCTTAGTGAAAACATTATACGGTAAGACTGAACGCCCTTGCAACATCTGGTGGTTGATGTCACAACCATCGTCCACAATGGCCACTATCAAATTCCCATCGCCACGGGTGACTTCCCACGCTCCCGGAGCGTTGATGGCCGCTAAATGCCATCCAACAGCATCTGTAGTCATTTCTTGACGCTCCACAATTCCATGCGCGCCATAGCCGGCCACATACTCATCAACTAGTATGAACGGATATCGTGCTCCAAATTGGGTTTGCAAATCCTGAGTTAAATCTTCTCTTTCCTCCATCGGGAACAAGATGGAGATGCGCTTCACATAATCATCATAATCCAACACATAGCGCGCTGTGTCGGGATAAGAATTACGGAACTCGCGGGCAAATTGACCCATATCGGCGTTATCGTCCTCGAAAAACAGATTGATGATGTTGCCGACACGAGCCGGCATACCAGGATCCTCAACAATCTTCCCGGGATCAACGGGGAGAATTCCCAAATGATAATCATTGTCGCCATTGCCGGGATCCACTCCGCTACCCAAATCGCCACGACTTATTGGAGTAGGAACTGGCGACGGATGACGGCTGCAACCCTCCATATTATCAATCGCACAACATCCTTTTAGCAACAAAGCTGCAAGCAATAGAATCATCAGCGCGATTAAGGCATAGAGCAACGCCCGCAGGCATCCGTTAGCCCATAAACAGCCGGCTGGCTCAACATGGTCATATAGCGCCGTAAACACGACATCATGCTCTATTGGCTTTGTGACATCACCATCCCAACAACGGAAGCTGTAATTCGGCTCTGGAATCACAGTCGGGATTTGCGCCGATAGCAACTGATATCCCTTTGGCACTGATATGTGCAGCGGAGCCCCTGACAGTGTTCCGTGGCTACCGTTCTCAAAGTGCACCATCACCATTGGCGGCTCAGGAATCGGTTCAGGTGCCGGTTCAGGTTCGGGTGTAGGCTCAGGCTCGGGTTTAGGTGCCGGCTCGGGTTCGAGTTCGGGTGTAGGCTCAGGCTCAGGTTCGGGTGTAGGCTCAGGTAGCGGAGAGCAGATAGCAATGAATTTCTCATCTTTTACAATCACAACGCCTATAGGATCATTAGGCTCCCAATGGTCAAAGCTATAACCTTCCAGAGGTTCAATGCTGACAGCATCAACTCTAGGATGCAGCTTATGGCCATGGGCACGCTTAATCTGAAGAGTGGATGAACCGTTGACGGTGCAATTCACTCCCTCAAAAACCACCTTATGCACACGGCGATCGGACGCGTTGCTGACTATTATGGGTGTTCCCAATTGGTCGTGACGTAAAGCAATTCCCCAAACCAAAAAGACTCTGTCTCCACATACCAAAGCCAAATCATCTTCAGTGGCGACATCATCAAGAAGCACGTCAAAAAACTTCCGTTCCTCCGGCGGCATGTTCTTGCGCACTGCTTCGTAGCGGTGAATAGCCTGCGCGATTTTGTCTTTATAATACGTGTTATCTTGAATTTGAGACAACGGCACTATGTCGGCACCCTCAACCAGATTCTTGTCCACATACCACTCTAGTGAATTAGTGCCGACATTTAGGTATGGCATGGCAAATAGGTCAGCATCAAGTTGTGACTGATACTTCCTAATCAGATTTTCCATGCCACCACGACGGGCATTCTCGTGAATCGGATGTCCGTCAATCTGACTGATGACATAGCGACTTACTGGCCCGGTTGTGCCAATCAGTTTTTTACCCAATGGACCTACAATCATGACGCAATTGCCTTTAGTTGTTCAATAATCTTACCCAAGAGATTATTATCCTCAATATTGTAGTTGGGGATGCTACTCGCAATAAGGTACCCGACTTTGGCACGTTCCAACCAGCACCACGCAAATCCGAAGCGCGGCAACTTCATCTGGCGCTCATGTTGGTCAGCGCTATTGTATCCGCCGTCCTTAAGTTGCCGTGTAATCGCGTCAATATCGCCCAAAAAACCTACACCGCGGGGCTCGTTGGCATACTCAACATCAACACGCGACACGGGCAACTTCTGTTGTGTGACATTGTTCCAAAAATCCTCTCTCTCCTCGTCCGACAGATTAGAATAACCGAATGTGCTGACGAACAAGTTGAGTTCCATCGTCAAGAAATCTGTTATCATGCCGACGGCATTGTCCTGCTGCACTTCGGCAAGATACTTGTCAACAGTCTTGGTTAGCTTGACATGCATCTTGACATGGTCATACAACAACTTTAGCTTTACAACGATATCAGTTGCCGTGCTAAGCTGATGCTTGAGATTTTCTGCGGCATAATTGAGAAGGAAGTCGTCGTACCAAAATTTTTCGACCCTCGTAACAAGTTGTTCGGCGGGACTTGTTGACATCTGGCTAAGCCCAAGCAGTCGATCCAAATCGATGTTACTCTCCAACAATACTTGCCGCAGCTCATCCTCGTCATTGCAAAAATTGCTGTCACATAATTTCTTTAAATTCTCTTCACGCGACGCTTCAGTACTCAGACCGTATGTCATGAATATGCCACTGTACTCATCGTCTTGCGGATTGCCGGCAACCACCTCATGAGTAATGATGTCATGAACAATCTCATAGACGCGTGACTCGTCAACCATCAGCTCATCCAGATACTCACCAAAGCGGTTGATATCGCGGGACAATTGTAACAACACCCTTGAGTGCTGTTTCATGGCCTTGCGAATTTCCTGAGCAGCGTTTCCGTCATGATAGTACTTTGCCAACAAATCGCGCAACTTGGAAATCAAGTTGCGTACGTCAGCTTCGAACTTCTTAGTTCGGGCGGCCGATAGCTTCGGCGCCAATTTGTTTAGGCTCGCAATAATGAGACGGGTTCCGTCATTACCAACTGTGGCCGCGGCGTCCCATGAGGCCATCGCGTCCTCAAAGTGCTTCTGCACAAACTCGTAACTGGCGAACGAACCTTTCAATTCATTCAAATAATCTGAGTGCTTCTCTTTGGACTCCGGCGATCCGTTTAGGGCACTATAACCGTCAAAGATGTTACGGGAGTAGATAAAGTCTCGCAACAGGTAGATGTTCTTGAATGGCTCACCATCCCAATTGTTGAACCAATGAGTGCCTTGCGGGTCAGGACTTGAACCAATAATCTGACTCTCCAGAATGTTGGAGAAACGATTCACCCACTTCTGCCTCATATTATCAACACGGTCACTGGCGCCCTCATAGAACTCGAGATCCATGTTGAACCAGGTGCAGATTATAAATAGAGGAGAAAGTCCGGACTCCTGCATGAATTTGAGCCGTTCGGTTGGCGTCTTGCCAACATTATGCTCAACCCAAGTCCGATAGACATCGCCCATCGTGGATGGTGTTTTTGAATCTTTATTATGGTGACACAACATCAGGGAACTGATGCGTTGCGTCTCACTATAACGGCTGAAAAGGTAAGACACTTTGCCGCGTCTGAACACAAGAGACAAGGTCTGGTTGGCATCCAGAGATGCCGAGGACTGCGCCAAAGGGCCGCGCTCTCCGGGAAAGTCAAGAATGTCAAGGCTATTGAGAAAATCGCGACTGACATTTTGTCCTACCGTTTCTTTCTTTGGCTGGGGCAATGTCATCTGCAATTCCGCGGCGAGCGCGCTGAGAATACCTTTGTTAACACCCGATACTTGTGTGCCACCAGGCAAAGTCACTGTTGCAGTTCCCTCATATTCAGTAGGCCTCTTTTTGGGGGTCGGCTCATCGTAAATCTCATTGAGACATTCCACATCAAGAATCGTACGGTGCTTTTTGAGTATCGTTTTGAACGGCACATAGACGTAAACAGGATAATCAAGTCGCTTGAGCTCGTCCATCAACGTGCGGAACAGCCGCGAAATATTCTTGTTGCGGTTCCACAAGACACACAATGTGTTGAGCAAATGTTCTTCGCCAATCTTCTCCACATTTAGCAACAAGAACTTGAAGAACCCAGAGTTCGTATCTAACAGGTTTTTGACTTTGCTCTCAAAAGGAGAATTGCGCAGGTACTCCTCAATTTCAAGAACCGCGTCTTGACCAAGTATCGGGTTGGGAACATTTTGAGAAAATACAGGAGTGTTGTCTATAATTTGTTTGATTTGGGCTGTGTCAAGTATCTCAGCTCCCGACACTGCCACCTGACGGTGATAGGCATCACACATGACAAGCACAAGGTCCATCACAGAAAACAGACTCAATTTTAAATGGCCTTTCGGTATTTGCTCGTCAACTCCTGTGGTGAAGCGTGTCACCAAACCGGTGGCCTCTACGTCACCGGTGCCTTGCTGACTTGGATTGATATCATTTATGAAATTATACTCGATATCGCCATTCGTAACAGTAAAAGCCTTGTTCGGGTCACTATTCATAGCTCCAATCAAGTAGCTCTTGCCGACTTGGCTCTCGCCGAATGTGGCGGCAGAGCAACGCTCCTCAGCGGCAAACTCAACACGCTTCAGCCCACGACGCACGTCAAGTAGCGTGCGCAGATACTGCAGTCGCTCTGCCTCCGGCACCCGTCCCATAAAGTCATAGGCTCGCTCGACCACGTCAAGATATTGTTCAATTCTGTCTTTTATCGCCATTGCCGTTGTCCTTAATGCTTAACTCGTCATTGGCTATATTGATTGAGAACTCCCCTGAATCAAGCCAATAGCAGTCCGGAGAGTTCAGACTCTGAATTGATAGGCTGAAGTCGGACTTGTCCAAGTCATCGCCATTGGCATCTGTCACATTTTCAATTACAAGATATTCTTTCTTAGCAGGGTAGTCTGGGCGCTCGATTGAGAAAGTGAATGGAGCACGCCTGAGCAATTCAGTACAGTACATATCAACATGCTGCTGAAGTTGTTGAGGCGATATATCCTGATGGGCATCCTTGATACGTTTCTCAATTTCTTCCTTATTGATATTGATGACATAAAACGGTCGCCAGGGATAAAGACCGAGATCGTACTGCTTGGTGGCAATATATAACGGAAACGAATTGGCCATCACCTGACCGGAGTGTTTAGTCTTCGAGATGAAGACCATTTCATCGCGGCGAGCGACATTACGCTTCAAGAAACATTCAGTTGTCGGTTTCAATCCGGAACCTAAAGTTGAGAGATTGAGAGAGAAACCATTTAGGCCGCCGGCCGTTGAGGCCATATAGCCAATCATGGCACCAACCGGCACAACCGACTTGGTGTTAATCATAAATCCTTGCTCATCCTTGAACGGATACCACCGTCCGATGTGATAGCGACCCATAACAATCATGCGATTGGGAGCTACCGCCATATATCTTAAGAAACACTTTTTGATTGGCGGCAACATTGTCGGTCGCCCAGACAACAAGATGACATCACAATCATAAGCATACAAGACAGACGAAATGGTTTCAATCAGATTAGTCATTGAGCGTTCGACATATCGCGAAATGACTTCGGCGTCATACACCCATCTGATATCCTTCAAATCAAAACCGAAATGATTTTTGAATGCTTCCAGAACCGTTTGACTCGGCAGATTGTCGCCAAGCACTTCCTCATAGGATAGGTCGCGATAATTCACCCCTTTGCTGAGCAAGTCCAAGAAACAATACATCACCGGCACATTGACCTGAAGGTTGAAGTCACGTCGCACGAGCCGCTCGGCAAACGACATCATGTTGTTATCATATCCAAAAAAGCGATAAAGTTTGGCGATGATTGTCTTGCGATCCCAACCGAGTTGTTGAAGATGCCTATACAATATCGCATCTCCTCCATCAATGATGATATTGGTGATAAGAGTGTGCAACATATCGTCTCCAGCCTCATTGAAGCTATCCCAGTATTTTGGCACCGGGCATAGTTGAGACGGATTTTTATCATTGTACATATATTGACACACAGTAACATCAGTTGTTCCGGCACCAATGTCGACTGAACCTATATTGATTGTATAACGCTGTTGGCCTCCGACATCACGAAGTTTGCCATAGTGCTGGAAGAAACGGTCGCTACAATTAAGGTAGCGCTCACAGAATTGGCCATACACAAAAACCAACTGTGAACACGTTGCCTCGTCATAGAACCATTTGCGATTGCCGTCCTCATCTACCGATGTGTCAGGAATGACATCAATAGTGAAATCAGGAGCATTGAAGTCGCATACTTTATTGTATTGTGATAAGATGAATACTGCATCGTGCAAACTTTGGTATAACGCCTCTTGCTCAACAAGCGACATGGCTGTGGGGCAAGTCAAAATAATCTTCTTGAGGGATCGAGGTGTATTTACCTTTCCATTGTGCTTGCGAAATTCCGGACTATTAATCTGTACCAAGGCTTGCTGCACAATCTCAATAAACGCAAGTGTCATCAGCGTATGACGAGAATAGTGAGATCCCACTCCATAACCATCACGATCAACACTGCCATTGTCGGATATAAAATTCGACACTCCGGAAATGAATGTCAATTCCGCTTGTTGGGAGGGCTCTGTCGATGTGAAGCACCACTCGTGTTCGCTTGATTTGTCATCCCATAAGTAGCGTTTGGGACTGCTATAGGTAGACAATCGCTCTTGACCTAAAGCTAAAGCTGTAGCTGTGTGAGTAAGTTGCTGTGCTTCTCTGCCTAAACTCACCATGCTCGGCCAAACAAATTGGTGGCTATTTTGAATGACCGGACCGAAGTCAACTTTGCGAAAAGCCAAGCGCATATCAAAGGTATCATCCTTACGATTAAGCTCATTATCTTTAGTCAACAGATTTGTGAAATCTTGAAGTCTAAGAGTGTCAACTTTTGTAAAATTCTGATCTTCGAACATTATGGCCGACGTTCTTGAATTGCCTATGTCAACGATCATTTCAATTGGCACCTGAGGAACATCGTGGTCGCGCCATAAGGTAACAAAAGTCTCATCGGAGTTGCAGCTCTTGATATAACCAATAAGCGTCAAATAAGTAGCAAGAAAACCATACTTAATCGCATTTGGTCCTAAACGAAGGGCAAGTGTATCAATGTCAGCCACATCAGGATAAGCCAAATGAAGTAGGTATGTGAGAACCCAACCGTCATTCCAATTGCAGAAATCTACCAAGTGACTGTCCTCGTCACATAAGCTATACTGCTTTGAAATGTCACCTTTACTTTCAAAGATTGGTGTTTCTTTATAAAGGTCAAAATTATTCTGAGGATATACAGCACGCGTATCGAAAACTAATATCGCACGCATATTTTTCTTTCCATTCTGCTCACTCAATGGAATTAGTTTACAACGACACCAATTATAAGGTCCATTACTATAATTTCCCATGCCATCTTCTTCAATGTAAGGCATTGGCAACCATACATTAAAGAAACATTCAAGATATTTATTGTTGGAAGCCAGCTTGCAGTCAAAAACGCCTTGATCATTGGTATTAATATGATTGATACCGGTGCTAGCAAGTATTTGATCCAATGACACTGACAAATTGCCATAACCATCAATCATATTATAAGTGGAAAGATCGGAATTGAGCACATAAAATTCAGGAGTTCCCTTTATTTTACGCGCAAACTGCAACTTCCATTTCCACAATTCGGTATCGTATGATTCATAGAAAACCTTCTTATAACCTACATTTAGGTCAAGCACGAAATCAAATGACAATATTTGTATTCCTGAGTTGGCTATCAGTGAAATCATCGTTCTGTCAGAATTGCCATCACTCCCAACAGGCCCTTAAATAAAGCATAATAATAACTCTTATGACATGGGTACACAAAAAAAGCGCGGGAGTCTGTTACTGTTGCTCATCCCTCGCTACTTTGGGCTCTCGCATGGCCCTTTCCAGTTTAGAAACGAGCAACGCAGAAGCCCACGCGTGTATGGCACACACATCCTAACAATGGCCACAACACTATACGGATGTGACTCTAGGAATGCCTGATGTGTCATCCCACTTGGGACATCTACTGCTGCTAAATTCCTGACTGGAAATGATGAATTTGCGAGATTCAAAGTAGCCGCGGAATCAAGCGTCAATAAACGCCTTTCTGTATGTCCTAGCCCCAATGCTTTGCCCGCCCTGCGGTGGACTTCTGCATTAGAGACTGCAAAGATAAGGATTATTTTTCACAATGCAAATTTTCGGTGGGATTTTTTTGTTTTTTTGTGGGGGGGGACGGAATGGGGGGACGGAATGGGGAGGCGAGGGTTGGTGCGCGGCGAAGCGCGCACCGCACGGACGGGGGAGACAGGGGAACAGAAAGGGCGCTTGCTTTGAGACAATGCTATCTCAAAGCAAACGTCCATCGTTAGTTGTTATTCATCATCGCGGGCGGCCACCCCCAACATTCATAGCCGCTCGCGACCAGGCCAAATTGCCGCTGGGTTTATATTTTAACACGAATATCCATTAATATCCATTAATTATAGATAGGAGAACATGAGCTTTTAGAGAACATGAAACTCTTTTCTATATGATTAATGGATATTAATGGATATTAATGTTAAAAAACTTGCCCGCTTTTTGTTTGGAGAATTGAGAATTTTCGCGGAGACTTTTGAGAATTTTTCTTTTGACTTCGTGATTACCTATCAGGATCAAGTGATTGCCATTGAGGTAAAAAGCGGTCGCCGCACCACCAATGAAGGCATTAGAGTTTTTGTGGAAAGGTTCAATCCAAAGAGCGCGTTCGTCGTTGGCTCCGGCGGAGTGCCTCTCGAAGACTTTTTGCTCTCAGACCCCTCGCTGCTCTTTTAGTAATTAGTAATTGGTAAGGTTTGAATTAGGTTGGAACCCGCGAAGCGGATGACTTTTTTAACACGAATATCCATTAATATACATTAATTTAGACAGGAGAACATGAAATTCTTTTCTATCTGATTAATGGATATTAATGGATATTTATGTTAAAAACCGGAGGTCACGGTGCCGCCGCCACGGCGGACAGGCGCTACTGGGCGAGGATGGCCTCGAGGATGGCGTTGACGTCGCCCACGTCGACCTTGGTGTCGCCGTTGACGTCAAACTTGCTCTCGTCGCTGCCGGCGAGGATGGCCTCGAGCACCGCGTTCACGTCGCCCACGTCGACCGCGGTGTCACGGTTAACGTCAAACTTGCTGTACTCCGGCTCGCCGTCAATGATGATGCCGAGCGTATCACGATTTGACGTCAAGGCAGT
This sequence comes from Muribaculaceae bacterium, assembly GCA_017454355.1. Classification (GTDB taxonomy): domain Bacteria; phylum Bacteroidota; class Bacteroidia; order Bacteroidales; family Muribaculaceae; genus Sodaliphilus. Next base: position 9,670 of record JAFTDD010000075.1, on the reverse strand, counting down.
TTGGAACTCAACTAACGCTAGGCCGACCGGTGGTTGTTCTAAATCGTCGATGCGAAAGAAATTATCCTCCAGCGGGTTGGCGGCATAGTAGTCATATTCTTCGGCATGAAGATACGAATTCGGTCCATCATCAGTGAATGCGCACAAAATGTTTCCGATAACTGGGCGGTCGGCCTCCTCCGTGGTCGTGAAGCGGTACAACTCTCCCTTCTTCAGCCCGCGCACGAGCACTCCCTGTACGTTGCCTATGTCGCTGCTGTAGCCAAATTTGGAATTCAGAGCGTGGCCGGCCGGAAACTCCTTGATGATGACGTTCTCGCCTTTCTCGTCAATGCCCGTCACACCGTAGCAAGTCAATCCCTCAATCTCGGGCAACTTGATGTTCTTCAAGCAGCCCACCGCGATTTGGTTGGGAGTGACGGTGCCGTCGATATAGGGGTTCAGGTGGCTGTTGCCGCTATTCCAACTTTCCATCTGATTATAGACGCGGGTGAAGTCGTCAAAGTGTACATAGACATCAGTATAACCACTACTACTGCTGCCCACAGCATTATCACCGAGCGTGCAGTGCAGCGGGATGAAGATTTCCTTGATCCAATTGGAGAACGCCACTGAACCGATGCTTGACACACTGCGTGCCAGCACCACGCTCACGCGGCTGCTGCTACTGCCGGGACCAAGAATCGAGACGTCGAACGCATTGTCGCCGATGCTCGTCCAGGGCACCTCGGAGAAGGGGAACGTGAACATTAAGTTGGCCGTCGTATTGTAGAACGCCCGGTCGGGAATGTTGTAGTCGCGGGGGTAGGAGGCGTAGTTCTCATCAACCACGACGGCATCGAGTTGGCGGTTCTCAAAGGCGCTCTCCTCGAGGGCCACGTGCTGATAGGCGCGCGACCAGTCATCGGTGACAGTGCCGAACAGGGTCACCGAGCCCTTGCGCGGGTCTTGCGGACCCCATGTGATATCCCGGTATGAGCCGGTGACGAATTTCACCTCGCCCGCTCTCGTGACCGCGCCCTGCGCGTCCACCTCACACGGCTTGACCACGGTGGCGTAGCACATGCCGTCGGCGATGAAGTCATAGCCACCGTACTTGATGCACGAGGAGAAGTCGGCCCAGCCGTAGTTGTCGCCACGGAAATTGTCGTAATCTTCCAGCGGCACATAAATCGACACATCGTCGGGCACTCCCAGCAGGCCGTAATTCTTCTGCGGAGCCGCCGGTGTGCCGGCGAAACTGATGAACTTGTTGAAGATAAGTTCCTTGAGTTCCTTGCAATTCTGGAAGCAGTATTTATCAACGGTCGTCACCGAACTGGGGATGAGCACCCGCTGGAGTTTCGAGTCGGTGAAGGCGTAACTGCCAATCTTCTTCACGCCGTAGGGCAGGGTGAGATCCGTCAGGCTCGTATTGCGGAAGCAGTTCTGGGGAACAGCCTCCAAGCGGCTCGGCAATTTCACCTTCGTCAGGTTGGTACAGCCGTAGAACTGCGCTCCGTCGGTGCCGCTGCTCAGTTGCGTTTCGGCACCCATAAACGTAGTGACAGTCTCGGGAAACGTCATCGAGCCAACGGCGTCGCTGCTCATGAACGCGCGCTGCCCGACGGCCGTCACGGTGAACTGCTTGCCCACGTGTGACACGCTTGACGGCACGGTGAGCGACAACACGTTGCCCGTGCGGCTGCAACGCACGACGGTGGCCGTCATGTCGCTGTTGAGGATGTACTTGAACGTACCGTCATCGTAGTCGTAGCCGTCATCGAGGATATTGAAATTCTTCCAATAATTGGAGGTGCGATACATATAGTTGCCACCCTTGTAGGCCAACACTTGGGCGTAGCCGGCCGGCACATGGATGCGGCAAGAGGTGGGCACACCGCCCAGAGTGTGGGAGGCGATGGTGGGCACCTCGAAATGGGGGTAGTAAAGGTCTTGCAACTGAGTGCTGTTGCTCAGCAGGTTGTCGCCCAGCGTGCTCAACGTGCTGGGCAGATAGAGCGTCTTGATGGCGCTGTAGGCGAAAGCCGATTCACCGGCCGAGGTGACACCCCACGGCACGCGCACCGTGGCAGTTTGCTGCTTGTAGAACGCGTAGTCGCCAATCTTGGTGAGTGTCCACGGATATGAGTCCTTGTCAAGCGTATAAGTGCCGTTGGGATTGAAATTTGGCGGACAAAGCAGCAGCGTGGTCTGGGTCTTGTCATAGAGGATGTAGTTGAAGGACGAATAGGCCTCATTAGCGGTGCTGACGTAGACGCGCGCCAACTTGGCGTCGTCCTGGAAAGCCAACGGGTGGAACGAGTTGGTGGTGGAGGGCAACGAGAACATCTGCACGGCCGTGGAGCGGAAGGAGTTGATGGCTAGCGAACGGACACCCTCGCCGAGGGTCAGGCTCGACAGCGACGTGCAGCCGTCAAACGCGCTCTCCTCGATATAGAAGGCGGCGGTGGATACGCTCGACAGCGACGTCACGCCCTTGAAGGCGTTCTTGTGGATGTTACTCACGCGGCCGGCCAGCGGATTCCACGTGAACGTATTGAGATTGGCCCACGCACCAACGCACTGGGCGGCGTCCGCAGCCACGCTGGTCACAAAGTAGCCGTTGGGCATATCTTGGCAGAAGTCATCCATGTATTGCATGGTGGAGGGCACGGTGACGTTGGTGGCCAGCGAGCCGGTGAGCATCATCTCACCGGCATAGCCGGCAGTGGCCGCCGTGGTAACCTTATAGTAAGTGTCATTATATTCATAGTCGGGACCATAACTCGGCGTGGCCTGAAAATACATGAAATACTCCTTATAGCCGGTCTTGTTCTTCTTGTCATCACGCTCGGCGATGGTGGGCGTAATCAGGGTTCGGTTGCCGGAGTTGATGTCCTGGAAAGCGGTGGTGCTCGACGTGGTGAGCGTGGGGTTGCCGCTGATGGCGACCGTCAGCGGCTGGCGCGTGGAGCCGCTATTGCGCATGATGGCACCGTTGATTGACGTCACCGAACTCGGGATAATCAACGAGCGCAGCGTGGGGATGTTGCTGAAGGCGTCACCGCCAATCTGGGTGCAGCCATACTGGATCGTGATGTTCTGGAGCGAGGCGTGACCCTTGAACACTTGGCTGTCGATGCGCACGGGACGCATCACGTCGTCAACATCAATAAAACCGGGGATGGTGAGGCTTGTGGCACCCGTGCCGTAGCCGCTGGCGTAGCCCTCGAGATAGACGGTGACGGCACCGGTGTCGCTCTTGATGATGAGGAACGACAGGCCGTTGATGGTCTGATAGGTGCGGGTGGAGGCTGCCAGAGCGGTTACCGTGGCCAGCAGTGCCAGCACCAGAGTTAGTAAAATCTTTTTCATAAATTCTATCTGTTTTTAGTTTAAGTTTCCTTGTAGGGCCTGGCCTTGGCCTGGCCGCTCGGTGTGGGAGAAGACAACTTAAGGTCCTCGATTGCCAAAAGGCGGTCGAGGAACTGCTCGGCGTGCTCCAGGGCGGACTCGTTTTTGGGATTAGAGGCGGGAGCCGGAGCCGTTATGTCGGCTTTTGGAGTAGTATTCACGCCGCAAAATTACCACTGCTACCAAAAACGGGAGTTATCATTTTGAGCAAGAATTTTATCATTTTGGAAACGAGGCCGCCGGTTTATGTAGCACGCAGCATGTAGCACGTAGCACGTAGCACGTAGCACGCAGCATGTAGCATGTAGCATGAAATGGTTTCGGCGGGAAATGTAGGGGCAGAATTTATTCTGCCCGCTCGGCGACAGGCGGGCAGAATAAATTCTATAAATGTAGGGCCTCGCCTTGGCGTGGCCGCAAGCAGCGACAAACGTGAGCCCCATTAGCGGCGACAGCCCTTAGGCGGGGTGGTCACGACAGGAACCCGCGAAGCGGGTGACAAGCCCTTAGGCGGGGGTGGAGCGAAGCGGAACCCCCGTGTGATACCGCCATTCCACTATTATTAGCCCCGTAGGGGCGACAGTCTCCGCGTGGTTCTGCCGCCCCTACGGGGCTATCAATGGAAAAATGTGCAATTGTCACGGGGGTTCCGCTTCGCTCCACCCCCGCCTAGGAACCGTCGCCCCTGACGGGGCTCGCGTTGCCACCGCTTGCGGCCACGCCAAGGCCAGCATTTGCGAAACCGAGTGTTGGGCCTCTGAATGGGGACGGTTCTTCTGTTTCAGCCGCTTCGCGGTGAAACAGAAGAACCGTCCCCGTGTCGCGGTGAAACAAAAGAACCGTCCCCGTGTGGCGGGTCGACCTGTAGCCCCTTCCTTCAGGAGGGGGTTGGGGGAGGCCGATTGGGGGAGGCCATTACCGGCGGGAATAGTCGGTAGGGGTGATGCCGAAGGCTTTCTTGAAGGCGCGGGTGAAGTTGGGCGTGTCGCTGTAGCCACACAGGGCGGCCACATCATTGACGTTGAGTTCGGGGTGTTTGTCGAGGAAATAGCGGGCGCGACGCATGCGCAGGCGCTGCACAAAGGTCGATAACGGTTCGTCGATAATGCCCTCGTCGGCGTGCAGCACGCGCAGCAGTTCGTTGGCAGTCGCCAAACGGCCATCGCGGTCGTAAGCAGCGGTGAGGCTGTCGATGGCCGCAGGCGAGGCGCTGGCCACACTCGCGGCGAGAAACAGCATCGCCACGAGGCTTATCAACAAAGCGGCACGGCCGCTTTGCACACAAATCTTTTTATTGTCTAATTTTGAATTGAGCATTAATGATTGCAGATAGTGAGACGGTTGAGGGCGTCGCGGCGCGTGGCGACGAGGTCGGCGACGACTGTCGCGGCGCTGACCGGCTCCGTACCGCGCAGCAATGCCGCCGCTTGGCCGATTTCGAGTTCGCCCTCGTCGAGGTTTCCCTCAAAGATGCCTTGCTTGGCGCGTCCGCGTCCGAGGAGTTCGCGCAGTTCGTCGGCGCTTGCTCCGGCGGCCTCGGCAGCCTCGACCGCGTCGCGGAAGGCGCCGGGCGCAAGTCTCGTGGGCGACAACTTCTTGAGCAGCAGTTTAGTGTCGCCCTCACCCAGGTTAAGGCAATGGCGCTTGAACTCATCGCTTGCACTGCTCTCGACAGTGAGCGCGAAGCGTGTGCCCACCTGTACGCCTTCGGCACCGAGGGCCTCGGCGGCGAGCCACGCCTCGCCGGTGGCGATGCCGCCGGCAGCGATGAGCGGCAACGAGGTGGCACGGCGGACGGCCGGCACAAGGCACATCGTGGTGGTCTCCTCGCGGCCATTGTGGCCGCCGGCCTCAAAGCCCTCGGCAACAACGGCGTCGACACCGGCCGCCTCACACTTGGCGGCAAACAGGCTCGACGACACCACGTGAGCCACCTTAATGCCGCGGTCGTGGAGCCAACCGGTCCACTTCTTGGGACTGCCGGCACTGGTGAACACAACGGGGACGTGCTCCTCGGCAATGATATTCATGATTGTCTCAATCTCAGGGTACATCAGCGGCACGTTAACACCAAACGTCTTGCCGGCGACCGCCTCACGGCAGCGGGCAATGTGTTCGCGCAACGTGTCGGGGTGCATACTGCCGGCGCCGATAAGGCCGAGGCCGCCGGCATTGGTCACCGCGGCGGCCAGACGCCAACCGCTCACCCACACCATGCCGCCGGCCACAATCGGGTGCTCAATATTGAAAAGTTCTGTTATTCTGTTATCGCGCATTGTGAATTGAATAAAGGCCGCGCTCGGCGCGGGAAATCTTTCAAAATCTTTTAATTATGCATTATGAATTATGCATTATGAATTGATTATAGGTTGGTGGTGAGTTCGACCCAGTGGAGGAGGAGGCCGTTGTCCTCGGCGATATCGTTGGCATAGATGACGGTGCCCCAGTCGATGTCGCCGGTGTCTTTCTCGCGGCCGGCATAGATGTTCTCCTCTTCCTCAACGAGTTTGAAGCCGGTGATGTCGAGCAGGGCGGCGAGCACGCTGTCGCGGTCCTCCTCGCGTGAGAAGGCGAAACGAATTGAGCCACACTCACTGAGTTCAAATTGATATTTGTTGGGCTCGACACTGCCGATGTTGACGGCCATGATGGTGATTGGGCCGTCGTTGGTGGACTTGAACTCGATGGCCTCAAAGATGGCGTCCTCGGGATCCTCGGGCGTGACGGGCACCTTGCGGCCTTTCTCATGGATAATCTCGCAGCCGCGCGCAGCAAAGAAGGTGACATCGCGCAGCGGAGTGTCGGCCTCGTCGTCGATGGTGCCGATTTCCACAATGCTATCGGTGACGATAAGGCTCAACTCGCGCGCCAGGCCGTGGAAGCGCTCCATCGGCATCGGCTCGCGGCACGTCCATGCCTCAATCATCTCGTTGGCATAATAGAATGGATTCATACGTTGCATGGTTGGGCCGTCGAGCATAAAAGGCTCTTGGGCGCCGGATGGCAGTAGCATAGCGCAGAATGCGAATAGGGTGAATAATAGTCGTTGCATAGCGGTTAACAGTTTGGGGGCAGCCACAAGGTGACCACACTCGGGACTTAATAGTATTTATTGGTAACAAAGGTAGTGTAATTAATTGAAATGAGCAAAAAAATGACGATTTTTGATAAAATGTTTGCAAGTGTGAAATTATTTACCGAAATTTGCGATTGATATTGTAATTACCGATATGAAGAAACTAATCACTACTTTGATGGCGGTTGTAGCCATTGTTATGTGCGTGCCGCAGGCGACAGCCCGCGACGCGCGTGTGACGACCAATCTGCTTGCCGAGATGCTCGACAACTTCAACACTCGCCACCCGGAGCATGGCATCGGGCTGATGACGGCACGATGGGACGTGAACGGCGATGGCGGCGAGCAGGAATTGCTGTTGTCGTCGATGGACACCACGGTGGTCGAGATCTACGACCTCAAGGCCAGCCGGCCCGGCAATCTGGTGCGCGTGCCGGTGGAGCAAGTGGAGCAAGCCACGCTCAACGAGGTCTACTGGACGCCGTTCCTCTATGCCTACAAGCAGTTCAACGACCTCGACTACAACACCGACATCACGCTGCGCCACCGGCCCCTGTTTGCTTCGCCTGATTTGCAGAAAAACACTTTTGTGGCAATGCTCGACGCCGAGGACGCCGGGGACATTGTGTACCCCAACGTGTACGACAACCTGATTTTCAAGCCTCACGTCAACCGCGTTACCCACATTAGCAAGCAGGGCGGCAACGAGTTGCTCTACAAACTCGATGACCCCAAGGTAATCAAGACGATGTTTCGCGGCTACGATGGCGGTGAGGCGGCGCCCGTGCTTGTGCCGCACCAATTTCTCGAGACCCACAACGTGTTGCAGTTCAGCCGTTGGAAGTCGCCCGAGCCTATCCAGAAGTTGACTATTGACGGCCGCAGCATCATCCAAAACCACTACCGCGGCTGGCGCATTGCCGACTCGCGTTGGCTTGCGTCGTGCCCATCGGCCGAGCGCTCGTTCTACGCGGTAACCTTCGAGCCGCGTCAGGGCAAGGCGTTGGCGGCCATCGTGTGTATCGCCGAGGGCAGTGTGGCCAGTACCATCGACTTTGAGGGTTGGATTGAGGACGGCAATAGTCACTGGTTTGGCGACGACGACTTCTTTGCCCATCAGCCCGAGATCATGGCGATGATGGCCACCGAACTGGGCTTTGAGATGTACGTGCGCTGGCCGTCGATGGAGGGCACCCACTACGCCATTTGGCGCGAGGTGCTCGACAAGTGGGTTATGGTGCAGGACGACTACGAGTACTGGTATTAATTGGCCTCCCCAGGAAAGGCCAGGCCAAGGCCAGACCCTACATTATAATGACATTATTTATTAACTAATTAATTGTTTGATTATGGCTTATACAGAGACTTACACAACGGGCTATGGCACGCGCGTTGGCAACTCGTTCAAGCAGATTGGCAGCGGCTTCCTGATGTTTATCGCCGGCACAGTGCTGCTGTTCTGGAACGAGGGTCGCGCCATCAAGACCGAGCGCGCCATCGAGGGCGCCGGCGCCGCGTGCATCGAGATGCCCGCGCCGGACAAGATTAGCCCGGAATTTGAGGCGAAAGTGGTGCACGCCACCACCAACGCCATTTCTCACGACCTGCTCAAGGACGGCATGTACCCCGTGGCCGGCAATCTGACGATGCTCGACCGCAACGTGGAGTATCTGCAGTATGAGGAGACGCGCCACGAGGAGAAGCACGACAAGGTGGGCGGCGGCGAGGAGACCGTGGTCACCTACACCTACGACCTGCGTTGGGTGGACGACCCCATCAACTCGAGCAGTTTCCACGACCCACAGTACCGTGGCTTGAACGAGGTGCCGGGCATGCCCAAGATTCAAGACCAGCGGCTCTACGCCGAGAATGTGACCTTTGGCGCCTATCGCCTGCCGGACTTCTTTATCAAGGGGGTGGGCTCAGCGACACCGATTGACCCTGCCACGGACGCCGATGGCCTCGTGAAGATGCTCTCGATGGACAGCGTGATGGTGAGCGAGACCGACTATAACGCCTACGTGCAAGGAATGATCAATGCCACCAAGGACCTGCCCGAGGAGCACCAGAACGGTAACGTGATCATGTACGGCGACGGTGTGAACGTGGGTAGCGTGCGCGTGACCTTCACGGCCATCAAGCCGGTGAACGAGGTGTCGATTATCGCCAAGGTGATTGGCGACACCTTCGGCGAGTATCAGCACGACAACGGCTACACCTTCGCGCGCATCGAGAACGGCGCCGTGCCGGCCGATGTGATGATCCAGAATGCCAAGGACGAGAACACAATGCTCACGTGGGCGTTGCGCATCGTGGGTATCCTGCTCGTGGTGGCCGGTTTGAAAGGCATCTTCAACTTCCTGGTGATTATCCTCAAGTTCATCCCATTCCTGGCCACGATTATGAACTTCGGCGTTGGCCTGATTTGCTGGGTGGTGGGTATCGCCTGGTCGCTCATCGTGATTGCCGTGGGCTGGCTGTTCTACCGTCCCTTGCTCGGTATCGCGCTGATTGCCATCGCCGTGGCACTGCTTGTGTGGCTTGCCATGCGCGGCAAAGGCAAGAAACCGGAGGGCAACTCTCCCAACAACCCTGACGGACCTTCCGGTCCTGCCGGCGGCCAGCAGTTTATGAGCCAGCCGCAGCCGCAGTTCCAACCGCAACCGCAGCAGCAGCCGCAACCGCAGCCGCAGCAAGGCTATCAAGGCCAGCCCTACGGCCAGCAGCCGCAGCAGCCGCAGCAGCCGTATCAGGGCGACCCGTACGGAGGTCAGCCGCAGCAGCCGCAGCAGCCGTATCAGGGCGACCCGTACGGAGGTCAGCCGCAGCAGCCGTATGGCCAGCAGCCGTATCAGGGACAGCCGTACGGACAGCAACCCGGCCAGCCCTATCAGGGTGACCCCTACGGCCAGCAGCCGCAGCAGCCGTACCAGGGTGACCCCTACGGCCAGCAGCCGCAGCAGCCGTATTGAGACATCGAATTAGGAAGGAACCCGCGAAGCGGGTGACAGCCCCTAGGCGGAGGCATGACAGGAACCCGCGAAGCGGGTGACAGCCCCTAGGCGGGGGTGGAGCGAAGCGGAACCCCCGTGACACATCAATTATCTCCTCCCAAAAAGCCCCGTTAGGGGCGACAGATGCATCGGTATTCTGTCGCCCCTAACGGGGCTAATAATAGTGGAATGGCGGTATCACACG
>JAFTDD010000074.1 GCA_017454355.1 Muribaculaceae bacterium | reverse complement strand
TTTCTGTCGCCCTTACAGGGCTTTGTTTGAGAAAAAACTCACACCATAGTCACGGGGGCTAGCGCCCCCGCCTAGGAACTGTCGCCCCTGATGGGGCTCACATTTGTCGCCGCTTGCGGCCACGCCAAGGCGAGGCTCTACAGTCTTTGACAATCCTAATGGATTTTACCGGACAGCAATAATTGATAATATAATTCTGCCAACGGGTAACGTTAGTAAATATTTTACGGGGTTTTACATGAGATTATTATTGAGATGAAATAGAGAGTTGCGGAATTTAGGATTAATTGTTTTTGGATTAAGGGATTTTTTGAGTAACTTTGCGGCATGATTGAGTATTTGCAACAAGTGGACGCGTCGATGCTGGTGGCCATTAACGGCTGGCACGGCGCGCTGGCTGACCATGCCCTATGGATGGTGTCGAGCCGATTGTCGTGGGCACTGCCGGTGCTCGCGCTGCTGCTCACCCTGCGACGCAAACCGTGGCGGCAGGCCGTGACAATGGTGCTGGCCGTGGCGCTGGTGATTCTGGTGGCCGACCAGGTGTCGAGTTCGATAATCAAGCACGCCGTGGAGCGCCTGCGTCCAACCCATGAGCCATCGCTCGAGGCGATGGTGCGCGTGGTGAACGACTACCGCGGCGGTCTATACGGCTTCGTGTCGAGCCATGCCGCCAACACCGTGGGCGTCACCGTGCTGCTCTGCGCCGCTATGCGCTACGTGCCACTCACGCTGTCGCTCTCGTTGTGGACGGCGCTCGTGTGCTACAGCCGCATGTATCTGGGTGTGCATTATCCGGGCGACATCTTGGGTGGAGCCATCGTAGGCGCAGCCGCTGCCGCACTCGTGCTATGGCTTGCGGCTATTGCCGGGCGGCGCACCCACTCGGAGTGGGCGTTGCCACAGTTTACCACTGCCGACGCGCGCGTCATGACGCTCGCCGTGACGCTCAACGCGGTGGCAATCTTCCTCATCGCCGTCGCGCAAACATTCTTATAGCCCTTCCCCACCCTCCCAAAGGATGGGAGCGGGGTCAAGTAACGGCAAGTTTTGCTTTATTTAATTTGCATAGGTAACAAAAAAGCCGTAACTTTGTGCTGTCAATAACTAATATAACTATATAATCGATTATATGCCAACAACAATCACTTTCAACGAATTGCGCCGTATCAAGAATCAGTTGCCTGATGGCACGATTCACAGCATCGCCGAGCGCCTCAACATTCCCGACGAGTCGGTCAGAAACTACTTTGGCGGTTCCAACTATGAGTTCGGAACCAATATGGGCATCCACATCGAGCCCGGCCCTGACGGCGGCTACGTAGTCCTCGACGACCCCACTATCCTCGAGATGGCGCGCGAGGTGCTCGCCAAATCCAACGACTAACGTCCAATGTCTAACGACTAACGACTAACAATCATGCTAATCATCGGTATTGCGGGCGGCACCGGCTCGGGCAAGACAACCGTGGTGCGCAAAATTATGGAGCGACTGCCCCAGGGCGAGGTTGGCATCATCTCGCAAGACAGTTACTACAAGGACTCCAGCCACGTGCCCGTGGAGCAGCGCCAGAACATCAACTTCGACGAGCCCGAGGCCTTTGACTGGGACCTGCTGCTCGAGCACCTGAAGATGCTCAAGAAAGGCCAGCCCATCGAGATGCCGACCTATAGTTACCTCACCTGCTCGCGACTGCCCGAAACCGTCCACATGGACCCGCACGACGTCGTCGTTATCGAGGGCATCCTCGTGTTGAGCGACCCCAGACTCCGCAAAATGATGGACATTAAAGTGTTTGTCGACGCCGACGCCGACGACCGCCTCATCCGTGTCATCGCGCGCGACGTCGTTGAGCGCGGACGCACAGCCGAAGAGGTCATCGAGCGCTATCAGCGTGTGCTCAAACCCATGCACATGCTGCACATCGAGCCGGCCAAGCGTCACGCCAACATCATCGTGCCTGAGGGCGGCCACAACGAGGTGGCCATCAACCTCATCACCGATTATATCAAGGGCAAACTCAACATCAGCATGTAGCACGTAGCATGTAGCACGTAGCGGTTGTCCATGCCGCGCGCCCACGCGCCGGCCATCTATCGACTAACGACTAACGACAAAACAGATGAACTTCAAGTGGCCTTGGAAACGGCAAGACGGCCCCGACTTTGACGACGTGGCGCGCCGGCTGCACCAGAGTGGCGAGGAAGGCACACTCGTGCTCAGCACTCAAGACCTGGTGAAGCGTTATCGGCAGCGCACCGTCGTCAACCACGTGTCAATCAACATGCGCCAGGGAGAAATCGTTGGACTGCTGGGACCCAACGGCGCCGGCAAGACAACCACGTTCTATATGACCACCGGATTGGTCAGGCCCAATGCCGGACGCGTGTTTCTCAACGACATCGACATCACCGGACTGCCCGTCTATAAGCGCGCAAAACTCGGCATCGGCTATCTGCCGCAGGAGGCGTCGGTCTTCCGCACCCTAAGCGTCGAGGACAACCTGCGCACCATCCTTGAGATGACCGACACCACGCCCGAGTATCAGCGCGACCGCCTCGAGCAACTCATCAGCGAACTGCACCTCCAGAAGGTGCGCCACAATCTGGGCAACCGCCTCAGCGGCGGCGAGCGGCGACGCACCGAAATCGCGCGCTGTCTGGCAATCAACCCACGCTTTATAATGCTCGACGAGCCTTTTGCCGGCGTTGACCCCATCGCCGTGGAAGACATTCAGAGCATCGTCTACCGCCTCAAACAGCAGAACATCGGCATCCTTATCACTGACCACAACGCGCCCGAGACACTGAGCATCACCGACCGCAGTTACCTCCTGTTTGAGGGCAAAATCCTCTTCCACGACAATAGCGAAGTGCTGGCCGACAACCCAGTGGTGCGCGACAAATATCTGGGACATAACTTCGTGTTCCGACGCAAAAACTTCGACTTTTAATTCTAATGAAATTCAGTGACGTCATCGGCAACAGGCAGGCCGTGGCTCGACTGCGCGACATGATTGATGCCGACCGACTGCCACACGCACTGCTGCTACACGGCGCGCCGGGTGTGCCCAAACTCGCTCTGGCACGCGCCGCCACCCAATATCTCCACTGCACTAACCGCACTCCTCAGGGCGAGCCGTGCGGACAATGCCCCTCGTGCCGGCAACACCAATCGTTCAACCACACCGACACCACATTCTCTTTCCCCTACCTCAAGAAGGACGATGCCTCGACCTGTGCCGACTACCTGCCGCAGTGGCGCGAATTTCTCACCGAGCACCCCGTCGAAGACTACGAAGCCTGGCTCTCAATCCTGAAAAACGACAACTCCCAGCCGCGCATCTTTGTCAAAGAGAGCGAGGCAATCCTCAACCGAATGACGTTGAGCGCCTACGTCAGCAAATATAAGGTGCTCATCATGTGGCTGCCCGAGAAGTTGCGCGATGATGCCGCCAACAAGTTGCTCAAACTCATCGAGGAGCCCTACGACGACTGCAAGTTTATCCTCGTCAGCGACGACGCTCAGGCAATCCTGCCCACTATCTTCTCGCGCACCCAGCGCCTCGAACTCACCCGCCCCACGCTCGACGAAGTGGCTGCCGTGCTCGAGACCACCGCGGGCATCGACCGGCGCGATGCTCTCGCCCTGGCCGCAACGGCCGACGGCAACGTCACCGCGGCACTCCACCTGCTCGATGCCAAGGGCGAGAACGTTGAGTTTCACGACCGCTTTGTCACCCTCATGCGTCAAGCCTACTTGCGCGACCTGCCGGGACTCAAGGCGTGGAGCGAGAGCGTGGCCGACTTCAAGCGTGAGAAGGCCTGCCGCTTCCTGGCCTATGCCGCCAGGCAAGTGCGCGAAAACTTTGTCTACAACCTGCACATGCCCGACCTGAACTACCTCACCGCCCAAGAGGAGCAGTTTTCCACGCGCTTTGCGCCGTTTATCAACGCCGGCAATGTGGAGCAACTGCTGACACTGTTCAACGAGGCCACACGCGACATCCGCGGCAACGCCTCGGCGCGCATCGTGCTATTCGACATGGCCGTACACACCACAATCCTCATCAAGAAATAATGAAGTCGTTCCTATCGCAAGTCGCCACCTATTATTATAACAAGGCTGCGGGCTGGGACAACCTGTCCCGCTACTGCTTTGTGTTTCCCAACAAGCGCAGCGGCCAGTTCTTTGAGCGAGAACTCGAGCAACTGCTGCCACCGGGGCAGGCATGCGTGATGCCGCAAGTGACCACCATCAGCGACTTTGTCAACACTGTGGCCGGGGTGAACATCGCCACGCCATTGGAGGCCGTCTTTGTCCTCTACCGCGCCTATTGCGATGTGATGGCCTCGCAGCGCGCCGACTTGACACCTTTCGACCAGTTCGTCCGTTGGGCGACAATCATTGTCAAGGACTTTAACGACATCGACACCTGCCTGGTGGACAACAACGAGATTTACAAGCACATCAACGACCTCAACGATATCACAGTCGACCCGCTTGACGAGGATCTGCGCCGCGAGGTGGGACGTTACCTCAACGTGCCGCAATCACAGGCCGACGACGACAAACTCTTCGTGCGGAACAACTTCTACTCGCTGTGGAATGCCTTGCCGGCAATCTACAAGCGGTTCCACGAACTGATGGACTTCTACTGGCCGGGCAAGACGACCACCGGCATGGCCTACCGCCGTGCCGCCGAGCACCTGGCCGGCGGCGGCGACCTGCCGCGCGTCCTGCTGGGCTACCGCATTGTGATGGTTGGCTTTGTGTGGCTCTCAAAAAGCGAACGGGCAATCTTTGACCGCCTGCGCGATGACGACGTGGCCGACTTCTGGTGGGACGACGCGTGCTGGGCCTTCAACGATGCCTCCTCAGCGGGCAATGCCGCCGCCATGCTAATGAGCGACAACGTGAAAGACTACCCGTTGCCCAAAGATGCCCAACTCGAGCCCATCGCAAAAAAAACCATTGACACAAATAATATCAACAACTACCACATCAAGGTGGTCAAGGTGCCGTCCATCGTGGGACAGGCCAAGGTGGCGCAAAAACTGCTCACCGAGATTGGCGTCAGCGACGACGAGACGCGCACGGCTGTTGTCCTGCCCGACGAGGCGCTGCTCATGCCGCTGCTCAGCGCATTGGGAAGCGGCGACAACACCACTCCTTATAAAAACGTCAACGTCACGCTGGGCTATAACATGAAGGGCAGCAACATCGTCTCGCTCATGTTCCTCGTCTCGAAGTGTATCGCGCGAGCCCGCCGCGGCAACGATGGGGTGACATTCTACCGCGAGGATATCCGTGACTTCCTGTCTCATCCCGTCATCAAGTCGTCACACCCCACCTTGGCCATGACGCTGCTCACCACGGTCAACAGCCTGCCCACCTATGAGGTGCCGCAGGCGCTGTTCAGCGACACGCCATTTGCCCCGCTTCTCAAGGGCGAAGTGGTGACTGCGGCTGACGGCAGCGCCAATCAGGCAGTGGAGTATATCGATGGCGTGTTTGACTTCATCAACAGCCTGAGGGCGACCTCGCCGCGCTTCACGACCACCGATGAGACCGGCGAGGAGCGCCGGGTAGTGTTGCTCAAGGATGAGTTCCTGCGCGGCTACTGCGACCAACTGCTGCAACTCAGGGCACTCGTGACACGCTTCCAAGACACGCTCTCGGGCTCAACGGCGCTATATCTGGTCAACTCGCTCGCCTCCTCCTTCATTATCCCGTTCAGCGGCGAGCCGCTCCGGGGCATCCAGGTGATGGGCACCCTCGAGACGCGCTGCCTGGACTTCGACAAACTCATCATCCTCTCTGCCAACGAGCGCTCCCTGCCGCCGCGCGCCCGCGCCAACTCGTTCATCGCCAACTGGCTTCGGCGCCTCTACGGGCTGCCCACCATCGAGGACACCGAGACCATGTCGTCCTACTATTTCTTCCGCCTCATCGGCCGCGCCTCCGGCGTACGCCTTGTCTACAACACCGGCCGCCTGGGCAATGCCTCCAACGAGCCGTCGCGCTTTATCCTCCAACTCGAGAAACTGCACCTATGCCACACTCTGCCGGTGATTAAAGCCGTTGCCGGACAGCATGCCAACGAGGAGCGCGACATCGCCGTACCAAACCCGGGACCGGAGGCTATGGCGGCAATCTTTGGCACTGACGGCAAGAGGCCACTCTCGCCTAGTTCTATCAACCAGTACATCAAATGCCCGCTGAGGTTCTACCTGCACTACATCGCCGGCCTGAGCGACGCCAACGAGCCGTCCGACTTTATGGACGCCAGCCAGTTTGGCACCATCGTCCACGATAGCCTGCGCGACCTCTACAAGCCGTTCATTGGCCGGCAAGTGACTTTGCAAAACATTAACAGCGACATCCTCAACAGGCTTGATAAAACCGTCACACGGCAAATCAACTTAGTCTACCTCAACCGCGAGGAGGGCGACCTCAGCGGCAACGCGCTGATTCTGAAAAAGGCGATTGCCGATATGGTTTGGCGAGCAATAAATATCGACAAGGAACTGCTGTCTACACCCGACAATACCTTGGAGATTGTGGATCTCGAGCACCCCATGAACGAAGTGCTTCACATCGGCAAGTACGGCATGAAACTCAGTTTCACCATCGACCGCATTGACCGCCTGAACGGCACCCTGCGCATCGTTGACTACAAGACCGGCAAAGACCGCACGACTGTTGGAAGTGTCGAAGAAATGTACAAGCCCGACAGTTTCGGCGAGACGTGCCACGCCATGATCCAGTTGCTGCTCTACTGCTACGCCTACAGTTCCAAAAGCGACAACACTCAACCGCATGACGACAAAATCCTGCCGGTTATCTATAAGTTGAGAAAGCCCAAAGAAAGCGGTTTCAAAATCAATAAGGTGGATTGCGAATACAGCCGGCACAAGGACGAGTTTCTCCGGACCCTGGGCGAGAGACTCGACAATTTGTTGGGCGACGCGCCATTCACCCAAAACAGGAAAGAGGCCATCTGCGCCTATTGCCGCTACAAGTCGTTTTGCGGCGTGAGTGACAATCCGCAAAAATTTTAATCAACACCGTGAGTTCCTAACTCAAGTTTCTGATGTAAAAGTGATTGATATTCATGATAAAAATAAATTCTGCCCCTACATTTCTCATAACTATCAATTTATCTGCTATAGAAACTTAACTTCCTGAAATCCATAACGCCATGTCGTTCAGCAATTTGAAAAAGTTCGGTCTGCTGCCGCGAGTAATCATTGCCATCGCGCTGGGCATCGGCATCGGTTTGGTGGCGCCTGCGGGTGTAGTCAGGGCGTTCGTGACGTTCAACGGTGTCTTCGGCAACTTCATCGGCTTCCTCATCCCGCTCATCATCTTCGGCCTGGTCACGCCGGCAATCGCCGGCTTGGGCCGCAACGCCGGACGGATGCTGCTGCTGGCGGCAGTCATCGCCTACGGCAGCAGCGTGTGCAGCGGCCTGCTTGCGTGGGGCACCGGCGTGGCCGTCTTCCCACGGCTCATCGACATTAACGCGGTCAGGCAACTCGTTGACGACTATGAGGCCGTCAAACCCTATTTCACCATCGACATCCCGCCGCTTGCCAACGTCATGTCCACGCTCGTGCTCTCTTTCACCGTTGGCTTGGGTATGGCGGCATTCGACAGCAAAAGCCTGAGCAGGGCGATGAACGAGTTCCGCGACATCATCGCCAGCGCCATCGCCGTGGCGATGGTGCCGCTGCTGCCGCTCTACATCATGGGCATCTTCATGGAGATGGCTTCCTCCGGACAGGCATGGCACGTGCTGAGCGTGTTTTTCACCATCATCAGTGTCATCTTTATCCTACACATCGCCCTGCTGCTCGCCCAATATCTCGTGGCCGGAGCCATAGCGCGCCGCAACCCGCTGCGGGCCTTGTGGACGATGCTGCCGGCCTACGTTACCGCCCTGGGCACCAGCAGCAGCGCCGCCACCATCCCCGTCACGCTGCGATGCGTCAAGAGCAACGGAGTGCGCGACGAGGTGGCCGACTTTGTCGTGCCGCTGTGCGCCACCATCCACCTGAGCGGCAGCGCGATGAAGATTACAGCCTGCGCCACCGCCCTCATCATCATGCAGGGCACTGCCATCGAGCCGCTCACTATGGTGGGCTTCATCATGATGCTGGGCGTGATGATGGTCGCCGCGCCGGGTGTGCCCGGCGGAGCAATCATGGCAGCACTGGGTGTGCTCGACACAATCCTCGGTTTCACGCCCGACCAGCAGGCGCTCATGATTGCCCTCTACATCACGATGGACAGTTTCGGCACCGCCTGCAACGTCACCGGCGATGGTGCCATCGCCCTGGTCATCAACCGGGTGAGTAATTAGTAATTAGTAATTGGTATTATGAACATTGGAGACCACATTCCCGAATTGCTCGGCCGCGACGCCGAGGGTAACGAAATCCATGCCGCCGACTTTGCCGGCCACAAGTTAATCATCTATTTCTATCCCAAGGACAACACGCCCGGGTGTACCGCCCAGGCCTGCAGCCTTGCCGAGGGCTACGGCCGCCTGCAAGCCGCCGGCTTCGCCCTACTGGGCGTCAGCCGCGACAGTGCAGCCTCGCATGTCAAGTTCGCCGCCAAGCACTCACTGCCATTCCCGCTCATCGCCGACGAGGACACCTCGCTCAACCAAGCCTTTGGCGTTTGGAGAGAAAAGAAGATGGCCGGCCGCACCTATATGGGCACAGTGCGCACCACCTTCATCATCAACGAGCAAGGCATCGTCACCCACATCATCGACAAGGTCAACACCAAAGACCACGCCTCTCAAATCCTCCAACTCGCCGACGACTAAAAAGTGCAACCTCTCGTCCATTTACGTCTATATACGTCTATTTTTATCGTTCTTTATATTTATCGTGAATCCTCGTAAATCGTTTTTCGCAAATAATTGTTTTGTATTGCAAGACGAAGTCTTGTACAAAATGTTGTAAATAATCATTTTACTGATTTTACGTGAAAAGGACAGACTGAAATAGACGAAAGATATTTTTATGACTTATATGAAGTATTTTTTCTTTGCCATATCCGCCGTTTTTGCTTGCTCGGCGGGAGCGTTCACAATCGAGGACTTCACTCTTGGGCAAAGGTTTCCCGAGGGATTGGGTGACTATGAGTTGACGGGAGACGGAGACACCTTTCTGGTGATGAGCGACGACGGCCGACGCATCGAGCGGAGGCTGTTGCAACACCGCGACAGCATCGTTGGCACAATCCTCGACGGCACAACGCTCTGGGAAGGCTATGAGATTAGCGACGACGGCCGCCACATCCTGTTGTGGAACGACAGCGAGCCAATCTACCGCAACTCGTTCCGCGCCCGTTATAGCGTCTACGATACCAAGACCGGCACTCTCACTCCCGTTGACAACGACTCGCTCATCGAGATTGCGACCCTCTCTCCTCTGGGCGACCGCGTGGCCTACGTCAGCAACTGCGACATCTACGTGCGTGAGTTGGCCACAGGCAGCGTTACCCGCGTCACCGACGACGGTCGGCACGGCAGCGTCACCAACGGTGTGCCCGACTGGGTCTACCAGGAAGAGTTCGGTATGCTCTCGTCGCTGCGCTGGAGTCCCGACGGAAAGACGTTAGCGTTCATCCGCTGGGACGAGACCAAAGTGCCCGTCACGTGGGTCACCCTCTATGAGGGAGCCTGCACGCCGCACGAACAATACCGGCTCTATCCCGGCCGATATGAGTTTAAATACCCCGTCGCCGGCCAGCCAAACGCCACAGTCACTGTCCACACGTGGAACGCCGCCACAAAGAGTGTCGCCACCATCGCCTTGCCGCTTGATGCCGACGGATATGTGCCTCACATCGACTACACACCCAACGGCATCTTGATGGTGGGCACACTCAACCGCCTGCAGAACCATTGGCACATCTACGCCATAAACGCTATCGGCACCGTTTACGATGGCGTCTATGACGAGACGTCGACCACGTGGATTGACGTGTCGCGCGCCGGCGGTGTGCGCTTCCTTGACGACGGCTCGTTTGTCATCCCCAGCGACCGCGATGGCTACACCCGCCTTTATATCCTCAACAAGCACAGCCTCCGCCCCGTCGTCTTGGGTGCCGGGCGCGACGAGGAAGTGACCGCTTATTACGGCTACGATGCCCGTCGACACGTCCACTACTACCAGCGCACTGACGGCCCGCTGCGTCGCGTCGTGTGCCGCGCCGACGCCAAAGGGCAGCACGAGACAATCATCGGCCAGACCGGCGGCACCTCCTCGGCACGCTTCAACAAGGACTTCACCGTGATGGTGGAGCGCTACAGCAACGCCACCACGCCCGACGTGTACACCCTCTACCGCAACGACCGCCCGCAGTGTGTGCTCGAGGATAACCACGAGTACACGGCACGCTACACCGGAGTGCCGCTGCGCGAACTCATCACCGTGCCCAACGGCTGCGGCGACACCCTCAACGGTTACCTCATCAAGCCGGCCGACTTTGACCCGTCGCGCCGCTACCCCGTCATCATGTCGCAGTACTGCGGCCCGGGTTCACAAGAGGTACTCGACCGATGGACAATTGACTGGGAGAACTATGCCGCCATGCAAGGCTACGTCGTGGCTTGCGTCGACCCGCGCGGCACCGGTATGCGCGGCAAGGCATGGCGAGCCCAGGTCTACCGCAATCTGGGGCTGCTCGAGACCGAGGACCAGATTGCCGCAGCCCGTCACATGGCATCATTGCCCTGGGTGGACAGCGACCGCATCGCAATCTACGGGTGGAGTTACGGCGGTTTTGAGGCGCTCATGGCAATGTCGCAAGGTGATGAGAGTCCCTATCGGGCCGGTGTGGCCATCGCGCCTGTCACGTCGTGGCGTTTCTACGACACGATCTACACCGAGCGCTATATGGGCCTGCCCGACGACAATGCGGCCGGCTATGACCGCAGTCCGCTCGCCTTGGCAGCCGACCTGCGCGGCGACTTGCTGCTCATCTTCGGCAGCGCCGACGACAACGTGCAAATCATCAACGAAATGCAATATATGGCCGTGCTCAACGATATGGGCCGCGACATCGACCTCATGGTCTACCCCAACATGAACCACAGCATCAACTACTGTGACATCAGAGCCACTCTCTACCGCCGCGTCCTCCGCTTCCTCGACACCACCCTGCGCCGGTAGGGTGAAAAAACTTCGCACTTTGTACTTCGTACCTCGTACTTTTTTACTATCTTTGCGGTTTGGAAAACGATTAACAACCATAGCATAACAATGTACAGAACTAAAACCAATGGCGAGTTACGTCTGGCCAACGTGGGCGAGACTGTGACCCTCGCCGGATGGGTGCAGCGCACCCGCAAGATGGGCGGCATGACGTTCGTCGACCTGCGCGACCGCTACGGCATCACGCAGATTGTGTTCAACAATGAAGTGGACGCCGACCTGTGTGACCGGGCCAACCACGTGGGCCGCGAGTGGGTGCTGCAAATCACCGGCACCGTGGCCGAGCGCGAGAGCAAGAACGCCAATATGCCCACGGGCGACATCGAAATCATCGCATCTTCCCTGCGTGTGCTCAGCAAGAGCGACACACCGCCATTCACCATCGAGGACAACACCGACGGTGGCGATGACCTGCGCATGAAATACCGCTATCTCGACCTGCGACGCACTGCCGTGCGCCGCAACCTCGAGTTGCGCCACCAGATGGCAATCCTCATCCGCAACTTCCTCGACGCGCGCGGCTTCCTTGAGGTGGAAACACCCATCCTCATCGGCAGCACACCCGAGGGCGCACGCGACTTCGTCGTGCCCTCGCGCATGAACCCAGGCCAGTTCTACGCCCTGCCGCAAAGCCCCCAGACGCTCAAGCAACTGCTCATGGTGGCAGGCTTTGACCGCTACTTCCAGATTGCCAAGTGCTTCCGCGATGAGGACCTGCGAGCCGACCGCCAGCCGGAGTTCACCCAGATTGACTGCGAGATGAGTTTTGTCGACCAGGAGGACGTGCTGGAAATCTTTGAGGACCTCGCGCGCCACATGTTCAAGGAAATCCGCGGCGTGGAACTGCCCGCCAAACTGCGCCAAATGACGTGGCACGAGGCGATGCGCCTCTACGGCAGCGACAAGCCCGACCTGCGCTTCGGCATGACGTTTGTCGAATTGATGGATGTTCTCAAGGGCACCGGCTCGTTCCCGGTCTTCAACGAGGCAACCTACATCGGCGGCATCTGCGTGCCCGGCTGCACCGACTATTCACGCAAGCAACTCGACCAACTCACCGAGTGGGTCAAGCGGCCGCAAATCGGCGCAAAGGGATTGGTCTACGTCAAGTTCAACAGCGACGGCACCGTCAAGTCGAGCATCGACAAGTTCTACGCTCCCGAGGTGTGGCAGCAGGTCAAGGATGCGATGGGAGCCGCCGATGGCGACCTTGTGCTCATCCTCAGCGGCGACAACGCCAACAAGACGCGCGTGCAACTCTGCTCGCTGCGCCTCGAGATGGGCGAGCGTTTGGGCCTGCGCGACAAGAACAAGTTTGAGTGCCTGTGGATTGTCGACTTCCCGCTCTTTGAGTGGAGCGACGAGGAGCAGCGCCTCATGGCCACCCATCACCCCTTCACGATGCCCAACCCTGACGACATCCCACTGCTCGACACCGACCCGGCCCGGGTGCGCGCCATGGCCTACGACTTTGTGTGCAACGGCGTTGAGGTGGGCGGCGGCAGCCTGCGTATCCACGATGGCGAACTACAAGAGAAAATGTTCCAAATCCTGGGCTTTACCCCCGAGCGGGCCATGGCTCAGTTCGGCTTCCTGATTAACGCATTCAAGTATGGCGCGCCGCCCCACGCCGGTCTCGCCTTCGGCTTCGACCGCTTCGTCTCAATCATGGCCGGTCTCGACAGCATCCGCGACTGCATCGCCTTCCCCAAGAACAACAGCGGCCGCGACGTGATGCTTGACGCACCCAGCGAACTCGACCCCGCCCAACTCGACGAACTCAAACTCGACATCAAGCCTTGAACGATTAATCGAATGCTCGGTTTCTCAATTATTCGAGCAATCGAGCATTCGAACAATCGAACATTCGATTTATCGATTTCCATTTAATGAAGATTAGCGAGATAACGGCGGCCATCGAACAGGTGGCGCCTGTGAGCCTGCAAGAGGGCTTCGACAACACCGGTTTCCAGGCCGGCGACCCCGAGGCCACGGCCACGGGAGCGCTGCTGTGTACCGACATCACGCCGGCTGTGGTCGACGAGGCCGTGGAGCGAGGCTACAACCTCGTCATCTCCCACCACCCCATCATCTTCCACCCCCTCAAGAAACTCATCGGCGCCACCGTGCCGCAGCGCGTGGTGATGCAATCGCTGCGCGCCGGCGTGACCCTCTACTGCGCCCACACCAACATGGACAACGCCATGGGCGGAGTGTCGTTCCGCATGGCCAAAAAGTTGGATATGACCAACGTTGACTTCCTGCAGCCCACAGAGCGCGACGACGCGCCCGGCGGACGCGCCGGCTGCGGCGTCATTGGCAACGTGGAGGCGATGCCGGCTGTCGACGTGCTGCGACGCGCTAAAGACGCGTTCCAAGTCGGCTCGGTGAAGTATAGCGGCGATGGCGGCAAGACTATCACGCGCGTGGCCCTTTGCGGCGGAGCCGGCGCCTTCCTTATCCCGGCCGCCATCCGGGCCGGAGCGCAACTCATGATCACTGCCGACGCCCGGCACAATGACTTCATCGACAACAACCGCGACATCATTGTGGCCGATATAGGGCATTTTGAGAGCGAACAATACACAAAAGAAATATTTTTTGAGGTTATTCGCCAAAAATTTCGTACCTTTGCAGTTGATTTTGCAAAATCCGACATAAATCAGATTAAATATCTATAAGACAAGGCTATGGCTAAACAAGAAAAAGAACTGACTGTCGAGGAGCGCCTCAAACTTCTCTACAACCTGCAGACCATCCTCAGCGAGATTGACCGCATCAAGCAGTTGCGCGGCGAGTTACCGCGCGAGGTGGAAGACCTGGAGAACGAAATCGCCGGACTGCAGACGCGAGTAGGCAAATTCGAGGCCGAAATCGAGGCTGCCGGCATGGACATCCAGCAGCAGCAACAGGCACGCGAGCAGGCCATCCAACTCATCGACAAGTTCAGCCACGACCAAGACAACGTGCGCAACAGCCGCGAGTATGATTACCTGAGCAAGGAGATTGAGTATCAGCACCTCAACATCGAACTCGCCGAGAAACGCATCGACGAGGGCGAACGACGCATCCAGGCTATCCAGGCCGAGATTGAGCGCACCCGCACCACCATCGAGGACCAGGAGCACGTGCTCGAGCAGAAGAAGAGCGAACTCACCGAAATCGTCAGCGAAACCAAGCAAAACGAGGAGAAACTGCGCGACAAGGCAAAGCGCCTCGAGAACAAAATCGTGGACCAGAGACTGCTCAACGCCTTTAAGCGCATACGCCAGAATGCGCGCAACGGCCTCGGCATCGTCTACGTGCAACGTAACGCCTGCGGCGGATGCTACAACCGCATCCCGGCTCAACGACAGATGGAAATCAAGATGAGAAAGAAAATCATCGTCTGCGAATATTGCGGACGCATTCTCATCGACCCTGCCCTGGCCGGAATCAGCGAGACAGCCGCAAAAAACAAGTGACCATAACACAACTTGCGGCCGCGCTATAATGACCTAACGGCAAAGGGAGGCTCCACAACCATCCCTTTGCCGTTTCACAACCTGCTAATGGCGACAATCATCAATATAGAAACATCGACCGAGGTGTGCTCGGTGGCGCTCACTTCCAACATGGAAGTGCTCGACCATCACGAGAACTACGACGGCCAGACCCACGCCACGCTGCTGAGCGCCTATGTGCGCTCGGCACTCGACTACGCCCGCAGCCGCGACATCGCCATCGACACCGTGGCCGTGAGCATCGGACCGGGTTCCTACACCGGCCTGCGCATCGGCCTGAGCGAGGCCAAGGGTCTTGCCTTCGGCCTCAACGTGCCGCTAATCACAGTGGACACGCTGATGCTCATTGCCGTCCAGGCAATGTTCGCCCCGGGTATGGACCCTGATGACACGCCGCTGCTGGTGCCCATGATGGACGCGCGACACGGCGAGGTGTATATGGCAGCCTACGATATGGCTCTCAACACCGTAAGCGAGCCGCATGCCGTGCGCCTCGCGGCCGACAGCCTCGACAGCCTCTCCAACGACGGACGGCTACTTGTGATTGCCGGCAGCGGAGCATCTGTGGCACAAGACGTGCTGACTGCCGACATCAACGCTCTCTATTTGCCCGACATCAAGCCCGCGGCAGTGGATATGATGGCACTCAGCGAAAAGGCCTGGCGAGAGAAACAATTCGCCGACACGGCCTACTGCACCCCGCGCTACCTCAAGGACTACCACGCCATCAAGCCGCGCAACCGCGTTCTCGAGCAAGCCCTCAACAACCGGCTCGAAGGAGGCAACTTGCAGAGACAGCAACAATTATGAATTATGAATGCTCGAAGGAGGCAACTTGCAGAGACACCAACAATTATGAATGATGAATTATGAATTATGAATTGAAATAATGCTAATCTATAACTCTCAACTCAAGAAACTGGTGTTGCCAGAGTATGGCCGCAATGTGCAGCAGATGGTTGACTACTGCGTCCAACTCGAGGACCGCGACGAGCGCACCCACTGCGCTTGCTCCATCGTCGATACCATGGCGTTGCTCTTGCCGCAAATCAAGCAGGAAGCCAACTGGCGCCACAAACTGTGGGACCATCTGGCAATCATGAGCAACTTCCAACTCGACATCGACTTCCCCTACGAAATCGTCCAGCCCGACAACCTCAACACCAAGCCGCTGCCGGTGGCCTACAAGAAGGAGCCTATCGCCTATCGCCATTACGGCAAACTCATTGAGCACATGATCGCGCGCGCGGCCGAGTATCCCGAGGGAGAGGAGCGCGACGCGCTGGTTATGCTCATCGCCAACCACATGAAGAAACTCATCTTCCAAATCAGCAACGAGGTGGTTGACGACCGCAAGATTTTCAAGGACCTCGCCCACTACTCCCACGGCGTGATTCGGCTCGACACTGATACCCACGCCCTCCACGAGTTCCAGGCCGCCCCCACGCCTGCGGGCCAGCAGGGCAAAAAGAAAAAGAAAAAGTAATAAAGCAAATTTTAAACATAAATTTCCACAAATTATTCATAATTTATTTAGAAAACAATCTCATGTTCTCTTGTCTAAAAATTCATAGATAATTTATGGTAATTTGTGTTTAAAATATTGCAAAATCATTTGCCCGAAACGATGATAACACGAGAGCAGTTAACCGAGATTGGCACCATCACCAAGGCCCACGGGCTGCATGGCGAGATGGCGGCGACAATGGACATTGACGCCGACGACCTCGCCACGCTACGTTGTGTGGTGCTCAACGTGGACGGCATCTACGTGCCGTTCTTCGTTGGCAACGCGCGGCAGCGCGGCACTCAGGCGGTGCTGCTCACGCTCGACGGCATCGGCAGCGACCGCGAGGCATCTCAGTTTGCAGGCAGCACCGTGTACGCCCTGCGCGACGACGTGGTCCACGTAGTAGACGACGTGGACGATGTGCCGGCCGACTACTTCACCGGCTTCTCAATCATCGACAAAGCCACCGGTCAAACGATTGGCACAGTCAGCGATGTGGACGACTCCACAATTAATGTGCTCTTCCTTGTCGACCGCCCGGACGGCACAACGGCTTACGTGCCGGCAGCCGCCGAACTCGTCACCGACATCGACCACGAGCACCGCTCCATCACCATGGCCCTCCCCAACGGCCTGCTCGACCTATAGAAAAGTAATTAGTAATCTAAGTTTCTAAAGTAGGCCATTCCCTTTCTGTGTCGCTAATTGGTTCGCGTCTATTTCGTCAATGACAACGTCTATTTGCGTCAATTTTTTAGAAATTATGTTCTTTTGTTTCTTTTGTCCAAAAATTATAAAGATAGACGGGAATTGACGTTGTTATTGACGGAAATTGACGCGAACCGACTTTAGAAACTTGAGTTAGTAATTGGTAACTAATTGAGAACTTCACATTTCTCCTATAACTCCCATTCCTCTAAAATAATGAAACAGTTCCTCCTCAATATAGCGCTCGCCCTCACAATGGCGCTCACGGCAATGGCCGGCAGCAAGGTCGACATCTACGACCTCTCGCTCGACCAAAACCTTGACGTGCCGGCCGTGCCCGACAAGCACGCCGAGCGCGTCACCGACTTCCAGTACCAAATGGCCGTCAAACTCGCCAAGCAGGGCTTCGAGACCGAACTGATGCGCGACGGCGAGGTCATTGTCGTCACCATCCAGGCCGCCACTCTCTTTGCGCCCAACGACACCGTGCTATCCACTGTGGGCAAGAACGCACTCAAACCGCTGCTCGACCTGCTCAAACCGGCCGGTTTCTACAAACTCATGCTCGTTATGCACGCCGACAACACCGGCTCGCCACGCTACGCCAAGCGCCTGACCAGCGCACGCGTCAACGCCGTCTACGACTGGATGGACGAGAAGGGCAGCGTCGACTTCGTCGTCCCCTACGCCATGGGCAACGAAGACCCCATCGACGACAACGGCTCGATGGAAGGACGCCGGCACAACCGGCGCCTCGAAGTCTACATCATCCCAGAGGAGGGTATGCTCAACAAAGCAAAAAAGGGCAAAATCAAGAAATGAACGTTGAGAGGTTGAGAGTTGAGAAGTTGAGAGGGTCTTCCCCAATTTCCCCTATTGCTCCCATTGCTCTTATCGCTCCCATTGCTCCTATTTCTCTTATGTCTTATATTTCACAATAAACAATATGGCAATCGAATTAAAAGACCTCACCAAGCGAGCCACCAACTACTCGCAGTGGTACAACGAACTCGTCGTCAAGGCCGACCTGGCCGAGCAATCAGCCGTGCGCGGCTGCATGGTAATCAAGCCCTACGGCTACGCCATCTGGGAAAAAATGCAGCGCGAACTTGACGACAGCTTCAAACTCACCGGCGTCCAGAACGCCTACTTCCCCCTGCTCATCCCCAAATCGTTCCTCTGCCGCGAGGCCGAGCACGTCGAGGGCTTCGCAAAGGAGTGCGCCGTGGTCACCCACTACCGCCTCAAGAACGACCCCGACGGCAACGGCGTCGTCGTCGACCCCGAGGCACGCCTCGAGGAGGAACTCATCATCCGTCCCACCAGCGAGACCATCATCTGGAACACCTATCGCAACTGGATCTCCAGTTACCGCGACCTGCCACTGCTCGTCAACCAGTGGGCAAACGTGATGCGATGGGAGATGCGCACACGCATGTTCCTGCGCACGGCCGAGTTCCTCTGGCAAGAGGGACACACAGCCCACGCCACCAGCGACGAGGCGCAGGCCAAAGCCATCGAGATGCTCAACGTCTACGCCGACTTTGCCGAGCAGTTCATGGCGATGCCCGTCATCAAGGGCGTCAAGACCGCCAACGAGCGATTTGCCGGAGCCGTCGAGACCTACACCATCGAGGCCATGATGCAAGACGGCAAGGCCCTGCAGAGCGGCACCAGCCACTTCCTCGGCCAAAACTTCGCCAAAGCATTCGACGTCAAGTTCATCAACAAGGAGAACCAACTCGAATACGTCTGGGCAACCTCATGGGGCGTCTCTACACGCCTGATGGGCGCCCTGATCATGACCCACAGCGACGACAACGGCCTCGTACTGCCGCCGCGCCTGGCCCCCATCCAGGTGGTCATCATCCCCATCTACAAGAAGGCGGACCAACTCGAGACCATCGACGCCGTCGTCCATCCCATCGTGTTGCGACTGCTATCCAAGGGCATCAGCGTCAAGTATGACAAGGCCGACAACAAGCGAGCCGGCTTCAAGTTTGCCGACTACGAACTCAAGGGTGTCCCCGTGCGCCTCGTGCTCGGACCGCGCGACATCGAGAACGGCACCGTCGAACTCATGCGCCGCGACACCCTCGAGAAGGAAATCGTTCCACTCGAGGGCATCGAGGATCACGTCAAGAGGCTGCTCGACGACATCCAGCAGAGCCTCTACGACAAGGCGCTGCGCCACCGCGAGGAGCTGACGTTCAAGGTCGACACATGGGACGACTTCGTGGCCCGCATCGAGCAAGGCGGCTTCGTGCTCGCCCACTGGGACGGCACCACCGAGACCGAGGAGAAAATCAAGGAACTCACCAAGGCCACCATCCGCTGCATCCCCATGGACAGCGAGCCCGAGGCCGGCCACTGCATCCTCACCGGAGCCCCCAGCACGCGCCGCGTCATCTTCGCCCGCAACTACTAACCGGCACCCGTTTTCTCCCCTGAATTACCGTTCAAGGTGGGCGGGCACCTGATGTTTTTTTAACATGAATATCCATTAATTATCCATTAATATTTATTCAAAATATCAAATCTGCGACTACGATTAATGAATATTAATGGATATTTATGTTAAAACAATACTTCGGTAAAAAAATGAAAAAGTGCTATAAATAATTGTTTCGCGTCTATTTTCGTCAATAACAACGTCTATTTTCGTCAATTTTCTTATTTTAGACGTGAATTGACGTTGTCATAGACGTGAATAGACGCTAACCTCTAAAATTTACCGAACTATTGTTAAAAAAGAACTTGCGGTATGAAACTATTTTCTTTTTGCAGTGGACTCATTTATGGAGCAATGAAGAAGTCGGTCACTCTCACGCTGTTGGCGGCGGCACTCGTCGCCCTGGCATCGGCGGCTGGCAACCCGCTGCCGCCCGACAGCACCCTGCGGCGCATGGCCGCGCAAATGCTAATGGTGGGCTTTCGCGGCGACACCGTGGACGAGAACAGCGACGCCGCCCGCTACGTGCGCGACTTGGGTGTCGGCGCCATCATCCTCTTTGACATCGACCTCACCGGCGACGCCACCCTCGGCTCACGAAACATCACGTCGCGCGACAAACTCGAGCAGACCACCGCGCGCCTGCGCGGCTGGTCGCGCACTCCCCTGCTCATCGCCCTCGACCAGGAGGGCGGGCGTGTGGCCAGGCTCAAGCCACAGTATGGTTTCACGCTCACCGTCTCGGCCGCGAGCCTGGGGCGAGCCGCCAACGCCGACACCACCCGCCACTATGCCGCACTCATCGCCGACGACCTCGCCCGCAGCGGCGTAAACGTCAACCTCGCCCCGGTGGTCGACCTCCACGACCCGCTATGCCCGCCGCTGGGAGGCATCGACCGGTGTTTCTCGGCCAACGCCGACTCCGTCGCGTGGCACGCCGGCATCTTCATCGACGAGCATCACCGCCACGGAGTGCTCACCACGCTCAAGCACTTCCCCGGCCACGGTCACGCCCACGGCGACTCCCACTGGGGACTGGTCGACATCACCTCCACATGGACAGATGACGACCTGCAGCCATTCCAAACCTTGATTGACAACCACCGGGCCGACATCATCATGACCGCCCACGTCTTCCTGCGCGACATCGACCCTGACTACCCCGCCACGCTGTCACGCGACATCATCGACGGCCTGCTGCGCAAACGCCTCCACTACGACGGCGTGGTGCTCAGCGACGACATGTACATGCAGGGCATCATCGACAACTTCGACATCGACAATGCCATCGTCATGGCGATCAACGCCGGCGTGGACATGTTGTGTGTGGGCAACAACATCTCCACCGGCTTTGAGGCCGACCGCCCCTTCCGTCTGGTCGACCTCATCGTCAACGCCGTTCGCGACGGCCGCATCCCCTTTGAGCGCATCATCGAGGCCAACGCGCGCATCGCCCGCCTCAAGCACACGCCACTCCTCGAGCACCGGTGAATTATTTATTATTATGGCAATCAGTAAATAATCCCGATCTTGAGATTTACCTAAAATCCGCAACTCGTTGTTTCCTCTAAAAAATTAAAATTCAAGTTTCTAAAGTAAAAATTATTGAAATCAGATTTTGAACTGCCACAACCCGCTTCAGTGGGTTTGGACGACTGAGGTTTTTATTTAATTTACCAACGGAGGACGAGGCTTGCCTCAACCTTATAGCGTTGTAAATCATCGATTAACCTACTTTAGAAGCTTGAATAAAATACTTACGATAATTCACGATAATTCACGGGAGATTATAATGACGAGAATAGACACAAATAGACGAGAGGAAATATTCACGAAAATTCACGGGAAATAAAAACACAAAAATTTCAAGAGGAAGTAAAGTATGTTCATTGTTGGTCAAAAGGAAAAAAGTTTGTAATTTTGCAATTGTAATAACAATTAAATGAATAAAAACTATGGCTACTTATACTATCAGTCTCGATGAGCGTACCGCTAGCGGCAAGGCATTGATTGCCTATCTACAGTCGCTTGATGTGGTTCTGAGTGTCGTCCCTTCTAGAGCCAAGAGCAGTTTCCAAAGCTCACAAGAAGACATCAAGGCCGGACGGGTTGAAACATTCTCCTCTTCAGCCGAATTGTTCAAGTCTTTAGGCATCTGACGCATGTACACCATTAAGGTCACAAAGACGTTCCGCAAAGATACGGAACGATGCCGCAAACGCGGTTACGATATGGAATTACTCAAGAACGCCATTCAAATTCTGGAGCAGAATGGAACCCTGCCGCCATCATATCGCGCCCACAAGTTATCGGGACAGTTTGACAACTATTGGGAATGCCATCTCAAGGGAGATTGGCTCCTCTTATGGCAGCAAAACGACACAGATTTAACCTTATTATTTACCGGCACCGGAACCCATTCTGACATATTTTGACATCCAGATGCCACAAAGCCCGCCGGACATTCACATTTTTCCCTATGAAAAATGTGCGAGAAATCACATCTTTCCTAAGGAAAAATGTGATTTCTCTTGTACAATCCACAAGGAAACACTACCTTTGCACTTCACTTACAAGCATTCAATTCTAATGGAACGACTTCTGATGGGAAAGTTGCGGCAGTGGAAGACTGCCGGGAGACGACTGCCGCTAATTCTGCAAGGAACGCGACAAGTGGGCAAGACATGGCTGCTACAAGAGTTCGGACGCCAAGAATTTGACAACGTCTGCTACGTGAATTTCGAACAGATGCCATCACTGCGCACAATCTTTGATGGCGACCTGACGCCGCAACGCATCATCGACCGGCTGTCACTGCTCACCGGCGCCGAAATCCACGAACATTCCACTCTGATAATATTTGACGAGGTGCAAGAAGTGCCGCGGGCATTAACTTCGCTCAAATATTTTGCCGAACAGGCACCGGGGTTCGCCATCTGCTGCGCCGGCTCCTTGCTGGGCGTTGCCCTGCATCGCGGCACCTCGTATCCAGTGGGCAAAGTGGACTTTTTGCGCTTGGAACCGATGACGTTCAATGAATTTCTCACCGCCACCGGACACGAACGCGAAGCGCAATACCTGAGTCAAGGCAACACCGACGTCAACGGCCTGCAAGAACGATTGATTGAGTTGCTAAAGACTTATCTGCTCGTTGGAGGGATGCCGGCAGCTGTTCAACAATGGATTAACACCAGCAGGCACGCTTCCGTCAGGCAAGAGCACGAACGCATCATCACCAGTTACGAGAACGACTTCTCTAAACACAGCGACAACGACCCTTCACTTGGCAACAAGTGCCGTCTCATTTGGCGAAGCCTACCGGCACAACTGGCACGCGAGAACAAAAAATTCATTTACGGCAAAGTGCGCGAGGGAAGCCGAGCAAGAGAGTATGAGAACGCGCTGCTATGGCTCCACGATGCCGGCATGATACGCATGGTTTACAACATCACCAAGCCCGATGTGCCACTGCGCACCTACTGTAATCTCGATATTTTCAAGTGCTATATCGTTGATGTGGGCTTGCTCGCCACTCTTTCCGGTCTGGCACCGGCCGCTCTGATTGATGACATCAACATCTTTGAGGAATTCAAAGGGGCTATCGCCGAACAGTTTGTCTTACAACAACTCAGTGCCATCGATGGCCTTGAGGCCTGCTACTATTGGACCGGAACGACTTCCGAAGTGGACTTTGTGCTCACCGACGGACAACGCGCTATCCCGATTGAGGTCAAGTCGGGCACTAACCTGCGCGCCAAAAGCATGGCAACCTACATCAAGCGATATGAGCCGCCTCTGGCTCTGCGACTAAGCCTAAATGACCCGAAAACCAATGGTGTTCTTCATGACCTGCCGCTGTATGCCATCTCCGCACTTCCGGCTCTGTTAAGCAAGCAATAGAATTCTGTGATCCCGTCTATAATTTATGGATAATTCATGGTCACCTGCAAAAACTTGTGTTCAGTGTGCCATATTACAATCCTCTCCACAATGCCGAGCAATGTTGACATCGGAGACGTCCGGCGGGTCGTAGACCCGATTTCATGTTAAAGACCATGCAAGAGCCTCGCGGAGGCTCGCCGCTTGGTCTCAGCGGGTGGGGACGGTTCTTCTGTTTCACCGCGAAGCGGCTGAAACAGAAGAACCGTCCCCGTGTTTTCTCGTCAATAACAATCTCACGTAAAAACCGTAAAACTTGCCAATCCACATGTAACCATCGGCAAATGTACCATAATGTACCACTCCAGTGCCACGAACTTTGCCTACCTTTGCACCGTCAACCGCCGCGGGTTCGTCCCGCCGCTCAGACACCCTGGCTTTCCTATCGTTAATATTCTATCTCCCATGAATTATCGTGAACCTCCGTATAATAATTTCTTGTTCACGGAAATTCACGGGAGATCAAAAAAAATTTGCACAAATGAAAAATACTTCTTAACTTTGCGCCGACATAGAAAAAGGCGTTTGCTACGCGCTTTGTTCCACAGCCGACTTAGAAACCTGGCAGTTTCACAATCGAAGTTTATGGGACAACGCAACGGCGGATGCCCACATAGTGTAGTGATGTCCCCCCACCCCTCCTGATGGAGGGTGCCGGGGGAGGACAACATACGTGGGTTCCAGCGTTGCTCGTTCAACTTCGATGGGCAAGCCAGGGCCTCTAAGCGGCGGGACGAGCGACAAGCACGGTTCCCACGCTTTTTTTGCATGCCAGTGACAACCAACATCAGTACCACCCGCCGCCACCCGGGAACCCGCGGCAAAAAAGAGATGCAGCTACATGGAAAAAACCATTTTACAAAAAGAGTTTTTTGACTGGTTGATAAAGCATGGAGTGAGCAGCCACAATGTTTATTGGTCACGCCTCTCCAGTTTGTTGGCTAAGCGCTTACTATCCGCGCTGGACTCAGGCAGTCTATCTTCTGACTTGGCAAAAAAACTACAACCATTAAAGGGGAACTTTTGGGGCGTTGTGGTTGATTTGATTGAACGCGGCTATATCAACTATGCCATCTATGTGTGCGAATTGTACCTTGATGCTCTAGGCGAGATTCGTGGAGAGGCAGACTCCAACAACGATATCATGACTGCCTTGAGAAGATTTGTTGAGTTCTTGAAGTCTTGTGTCTCTTTGTTTGTTGGAAACGGCACGGCCATCAGCAAAGTGGCGGATAGACTGACTTCTACGCTGAGCAAAAGTCTGGTCGCTCCATACGATGCAAATATGATCCTGGCTTATAGCATGCCTGATTTCATTGAACGAGCGGTGGAATCTTCTTTATTCTTTGACGAGGCAATTGTTGCTGCTCGTCAGAGTGAGATGGAAGCGCTGTTTAGTGCCGGTATTAATTCCAGCATTCCTGCAAGATGCTGGAGAGGAACCAAGCCAACCAATCCGTTAGTCAAGCCTGATTATGCCGGAAACAACGCTACACGCCAAGTTATAAAAAACTATACCGGATATGAAGTGTCTGGCAAGGCCGCTCAACTTGTTGGCTATAATATCTCACACGTCTGGGGGCAGGCCACCGATCCTGGTTTCTTCACCAACTTATGGAATTTATCACTCATCCCCGCTTGGGCAAATCGTCTGATGGATGTGCCTGCTCCTTTTAACAGTTCGCTCGCGTCGCAGTTGCAGAACACTATCAGAGCAATTTGTTTCAAACTCTATAACATGAGCGGCATCAATTATGGAAAATTGCAGATTGCCAATCCTCCATGTGTTGATGCCAATCAAGTAATAAAAGGCAATTACAACATTAATATCATCTGCGGCAAGGGCAAACACAAGTTTGGGCCTATCGTGAAAAAAATGGTTCAAATACCATAACTCTTGTCTGACATAGGAACTCGGTTTAATGCAAAATCAAAGTTTCTAAAGCATCTAATTTGCTATTAAACCGGCTTGTAGGGGCAGAATTTATTCTGCCCGCAGCTGCGGCAAACGGGCAGAATAAATTCTGCCCCTACACCTATAACAATATACTTTGTTAAGATTCAATTATTTATACTTAAGAAATTTGAGTGCCAAAATAAATGCCGCATTCACGGCCCGGGCTTGGTAACTACTTTTTCACGGTATTGATATTTTGCTTCTTAAACGGATTTTATCTTGTAAAAAATTATAATTGATCATGAGACAGCTTATTAAAAAATTTGTATTGTTGCTGGCGGCGATGCTGCCGGTGACCGCCGCGGCCTACGACTTCAAGGTCGGCGGCCTGTGCTACAATCGAAACAACGACACTTCGGTCACGGTGACGTATGAGCAAAACAGAGACCCTAGCTACACCGCTCTCGGCGGTGATATTACCATTGCACTGACCATACCCCCTTCTGTCTACTATGACGGCACGACATACACTGTCACCTCAATTGGCGAAGAAGCGTTCTGGGGTTGCACCAGTTTGACGAGTGTGACCATCCCCGACTCTGTCACATCAATCGAATACCGAGCGTTCGAGGGTTGCACTGGCTTGACGAGCGTGACCATCGGCAATTCGGTCTCCTCAATCGGTTACGAAGCGTTCAGTTACTGCTATGGTCTGACGAGCATAAGCATCCCCAACTCGGTCACCTCAATCAGCGGGTTTACGTTCTATGGTTGCAGTGGCTTGACGAGCATGAATATCCCCGACTCGGTTACCTCAATCGGCGACCAGGCATTCTATAATTGCAGCGGCTTGACGAGCATGACCATCCCCAACTCGGTCACCTCATTCGGCAACCATGTGTTCGATGGCTGCAGCAACTTGACAACCTTGACGTGGAATGCGCGTTGCGTCAATCTCAATAGTCGATTTCCACCATTTAGCGGAACTTCAATAAATACCCTCATCATAGGCAATGAGTTGGAGTATGTGGCCCGTTGTTTGTGCAAAGGCATGTCGAACTTGACGAACGTGACCATCCCCAACTCGGTCACCTCAATCGGCGGCGAAGCGTTCTGGAATTGCAGTGGCTTGACGAGCGTGACCATACCCAACTCGGTCACTGGAATCGAATACTATGCGTTCGGTGGCTGCACTGGTTTGACCGATATCTATTCGAAGATAAAAGATGTCACGAAGTTGGCGATGGGAGGAGGTGTATTTAGTGGTGTGTCGGAATGGACGTGTCGGCTGCATGTGCCTGTGGGGACGGCGGAGATGTATCGCACCGCAGCACAGTGGAGAGATTTCGCTTTTATCCTTGACGATATCCGTGACGGGGTTGACCCAGAGTTTCCCGACGTGAACGGTGACAACGCGCTTGATGTGGGCGACGTGAACGCTGTGCTCGCCGATATTCTGGCGGGTGGCGGCAACGTGTACGACGTGAACGGCGACGGCAACGTCGATGTGGGCGATGTGAACGCCGTGCTTATAGTCATCCTGTCCCGTGCCGCCACCGTTGCTCGTGAAGACCTTCCGGAGTAGGGTCTTCCGAAGTGTGCAGATGACGATGATGCGTTCAACAACTACGAACTGGTTGTCGCTTCAGTGCCCAACGAGACAACGGAGATGGGTATGAATACTTCGATGTCAAGGACATCTCAAAACCACTAAACTCCAAATCCTATGTTGATGTGACATATTTTCAAAACGGTGTGTCACTTGTCACAAAAAAAGGGTGAGCCTGTAACAATAATCAACAGCGACGGTGTTGTCGTCAAGGAGTTGGATAAGATTAAAGCTGCCCAACCATTTAGAAATGGGTTCGCAACAATTATTGACGACAACAACAATGCCGGAGTTGTAGACATTAAAGGACAGATTATCGTTAAGCCAAAATTTGACAGAATCTTTCCTGCTTCTGCTGATGGCTATATGGTAGTTCAAATTACCTAAAGGCGCTCGAAGCGGATGCCGCCGCGGTTGCCGCACACGTAGGCCGTCGGCTCGTGGCTGCCGGCCTGCCGCAGGTCGTGCAGGTAGAGCGGCTCGCCCTCAATCATGGCCATACAACCGAAGGTGTCGCCCGGCTTGAGGCGTATGGCACGGCTGTCCACAACAGTGAAGCGGCAGTCGCCGTCGTAGCGCACGTCACACACGCGGTCCGGCAGCCACGTCAGCCGCACCGTCGCGCCGGCCTCGAGCGTCGTCACATCAAGCCACCGCCCCAGGATGTGGCCGCTCTCAGGCTCACCCGTGCGGTGCAGGTACGCCTGCCAGTCGGCGTAACCCAAGAAGCGAGCCAACACCGTCAGCGTGCTCTCGCGCGGCTTGACGGGAGTCAGGTAGCCCCACAGCCGCTTCAACGTCATCGATGACATCACCTCGTGCAGCCGACGGTAAATCAACTCGGCCAACAAGTCAAAATCCTTGGGCGAACGCATCGGCCGCCCCACCATCCGCTCGATATCGAGCCGCAACGTCGCTATAGCACTCTCTTCCATCTCACAAATAGCATTTCTCACGTGAATTTAGAATGTAAAACATTATTCGGGAATTATCACAACTCCATTAAATCCCGTCACTCGATGGCGCTAAAGTGGTTAATGGCAGCAGTGGCCGCAGTTGCCCAACCGCCGACAATCTCGGAATAGTGTGCCTGCAACGCAGCCGACACTTGCGCGTAATCATCATCGCTCAATTTGCCTTTCAAGCCTTCCAGATATTGTGCGTTGGACACTCGGAGTTGCTTCGTTGCCTCGTCAAATAAGTCTATCGCGCGACCATTGTCGTTCAAGCGGTCCCCTGTCGGAGTATCTGTGATTTCCCGCAACTTGGTTTCAAAGCAAAACTGTTTTGCGATAGAATCCATCAAGGCGATGCAATCGGCGATAGCCTTGCCGCGTGCCGCTTGGCCTCCATCTGCCCTTTCAGCGGTGGGAGTACGGGATTTATCAGGTTGGTCGGCCGTGGGATCTATCTGTCGCTCAACCGTCTGCCCAACAACAGGCACAACCGTCTGCCCAACAACAGGCTCAACCGCCGGCTCAATCAAGGTGTCGACAGTCTCCGTCCGGTGTGCGGCCACCTCGTGTCCGCCCTCGCCGGGCGACAGTAACCACGCTCCGCCGGCAAGCAGCGCCACAGCCACCGCAAGAAACGCCGTCCTCAGCCACTGGCGTTTTCCGGCAGCAGCCACAGTCCGCCGCAGTTCGTCCACCGTGGCATACCGCCCAGCCTGAGGCGTCAGGCACCGCTTGACAATGCCGCTATACGCTCCGCCCAGCCTCATCTCCTCAATGATGCGGCCCAGCGAATAGACGTCGTTGCGAACATCTGGCGCGCCGCCCTCAAGTTGCTCCGGAGCGATATAGCCGGCAGTGCCGCCGGCTTGCTTGAGCATCGCGTAGGCTCCGCCGTCGGCCAGGCTGAAGTCAATGAGTTTCACGCCGCTGCCGCCGCCGGTCACCATCACGTTGGTGGGCTTGAGGTCGCGGTGAACCACACCGGTGCGGTGCACGTATGCCACCGCGTCCAGCAACTTATCGAGCACGTCCACTCGTGCAGCGCTCTCCGGCTCGCCCTCTATCCAGCGGTCGAGCGTCACGCCGTCCACCCATTCCATCACAATGCAGGCGCCACACTCCCCCACCGTTTCCATGCCGTAGGCCTGCACCACACCCGCGTGCTGCATCTGCATCAGCACCTCAAACTCCTTGCGCAGCATCCGACGGTGCAATGCACTGTCGGCATACTCATCATTTAATCCCTTGAGGGCCCACCAGCGGCCATAACGACGCGCGCGCCACACGGTAAAATAGGCCGACGTGTGCACCTCGGTGACCTCGTCAAACGTTGTCTCCACCGTCACTGCCTCCGCGCCAAGATACCCCGACGGCGGAGTCGCTCTATTTTGCTCTGTTTCATTCATCACCACAAAAGTAATGAAAATATTTGAAACGACAAGGGGACGGTTCTTCTGTTTCACGACTTGTCGCTGAAACAAGGGGACGGTTCTTCTGTTTCACGACTTGTCGCTGAAACAGAAGAACCGTCCCCGCGCGCGATGCGCGGATAGAAGTTAAGCCTCTGAATGGGGACGGTTCTTCTGTTGTCAGCCGCTTCGCGGTGAAACAGAAGAACCGTCCCCTTGTCTTACTTCTTCAGCAAGCCCTTGGCGGCGTCGGCAGCCTTGTCGACACCCTCAGCGGCCTTGTCCTTGGCGGCGTCAACAGCACCTTGAGCAGCCTCCTTGGCCTTGTCGGCAGCATCGGAGGCAGCCGCGGCGGCGGCGTCCTTCACCTCAGCAGCCTTGTCGGCGGCAGCCTCCACGGCCTCTGCACCGGCTGCCTTCAGGCTGTCAGCACCCTCGGCAACAGCCTCCTTGGCGGCACCGAACTTCTCGGCCACAGCGTCAACGGCGCTGCTAAGACCGGCGCTGATGCCCGGAACCTTGGCGTCAAGAGCCTCCTTGTTCTTCTCAATCACTTCCTTCACCTTCTCGAGAACGCTCTTGGCGGCCTCGGTCTTACCGGCGGCGAACAGGCTGTCGGCAACGGCCTTGGCCTGGTCAATTACGCCCACGGTGCTCGCGCTGTCCTGAGCGGCAAGCAGGTTGGCGCTGAACTCGTCAGCGTTGAACTGATACTCGGCCTGAGCCTCTTCCTCGGCCTTGGGCTTGTTGTCACACGACACAAACGTCATCGATGCCACAGCGGCAATGAGCAATAAAAACTTCTTCATAATAATACTTAAAACAATCTTTTAAAAGTTAAACAATAGTAGTCGTTAGTCGTTTAGGGGTTGAGGGTTGAGGTGTTGAGCCTCGCGCTATCGCGCTCGGGGATAATAGTTTTGTTTTACATTTATTCCCATTTGCGTCAGCAAATGGCTCAACCTCTCAACGCTCAACCTTCAGTTTCGGCGGCGAAATTATCACTTATTTTTGAAATAGAAAAATTTATTTGCCCAATTTTGTTTTTTTTACAATCAATCGACATTTTTTACCAACCATTCCAACCATTTTTTGTAACTTTGCACATTATTATTAATATTATCACTAACGACAACGGCCGTAACAATGCCTTTCCTATACTTCCCCTCCTGTAGGAGGGGGCGGGGGGGAGGACAACGTTCGGTGTGCGGCCACCTCGTGGCCGCCCTTATCGGTCAACGGTCAACCTTTCATATTATGGCACAGAAACCCGGCATTCCTAAAGGCACGCGCGACTTCACTCCCCAAGAGATGGCGCGACGCAACTATATCTTCAACACAATCCGCGAGGTGTTTGAACTATACGGCTACAGCCAAATCGAGACCCCGGCGATGGAGAACCTCTCCACACTCATGGGCAAGTATGGCGACGAGGGCGACAAACTGCTGTTCAAAATCCTCAATAGCGGTGACTACCTCAAGGACGCGCCCGACGACCTGCTCGCCGCGCGCGACGCCCTCCACCTGACGCGCCACTTGAGCGAGAAGGGCCTCAGATACGACCTCACGGTGCCCTTCGCGCGCTTC
Organism: Muribaculaceae bacterium; assembly: GCA_017454355.1. Classification (GTDB taxonomy): domain Bacteria; phylum Bacteroidota; class Bacteroidia; order Bacteroidales; family Muribaculaceae; genus Sodaliphilus. The sequence continues at coordinate 5,143 of JAFTDD010000074.1, read as the reverse complement.
GTCGTCCAGCACCGCGAGGCCATCACTCTGCCCTTCAAGCGCTATCAACTGCAGCCCGTCTGGCGCGCCGACAGGCCACAGCGCGGACGTTACCGCGAGTTCTACCAGTGTGACGCCGACGTGGTGGGCAGCGACTCGCTGCTCAACGAGGTGGAACTCGTCAGCCTCATCGACGACGTCATGGCGCGACTGGGCATCAACGTCACCATCAAGGTGAACAACCGCAAAATCCTCACCGCCATCGCCGCCGTCATCGGCGAACCCGACCGCGTGGTCGACATCACAGTGGCTATCGACAAAATCGACAAAATGGGTCTCGACAAAGTCAACGCCGAACTTCTCGACAAGGGACTTGCACCCGACGCCGTCAACGCTCTGCAGCCGCTGCTCACCCTGGCCGGCACCAATGACGAGAAACTCGCCAGCCTCGAGGGTCTCGTGGGCGACAACCCCGACGGTGCCAAGGGACTCGAGGAACTGCGTTTCGTACTCGGCCACGCCGCCGCGATGCCTCTGCGGGCCACCGTCGAACTCGACGTCTCGCTCGCGCGCGGCCTTAACTACTACACCGGCACCATCCTCGAGGTCAAAGCGCGCGACGTCGAGATGGGCAGCATCACCGGCGGAGGACGATATGACAACCTCACAGGCGTCTTCGGCATGCCGGGACTCTCCGGCGTGGGCATCAGTTTCGGAGCCGACCGCATCTATGACGTGCTCAACCAACTCGACCTCTACCCCACCGCTCTCTCGGCCGCAGTCAAGGTGATGTTCGTCAACTTTGGACCGCAAGAGGCCGCCCGCAGCCTCGAGTGCATGCGCCTGCTGCGAGCCGCCGGCATCAGCACCGAACTCTACCCCGACGCCGTCAAACTCAAGAAGCAGATGTCCTACGCCAACGACCGCGCCATCCCCATGGTGGCAATCATCGGCGAACAAGAACTCGCCGACGGCACCGTCACCGTCAAGCGCATGGACACCGGCGAGCAGTCAACCCTCTCCCCCAATGCCCTCCTCGAATATACTCACGAAAGTTCCCGATAATTCTCGAAAATTAATCTCCCGTGAATTTTCGTGAATTCCCGTAAATATTTTATTTAAACAAGAGAACAAGAGCATTTTAGAGAACAAGAGGTTGAATTTACGTGGATTTACGAAAATTTACGAGATAATATATTTTTCGAAAATTTTCGTGAATTTTCGAGAGAGAAATAAATTTATTCACGATAATTCACGTAAATTCACGGGAGATAATTAACAAAATGTACGAACAGTTAACGCGACTGCCGCTATTCCAAGGCGCCACCAAGGAGCAGATTGTCGAACTAATCGAGAAACTGCCGCTCCACTTCGTCAAACTCAAAGCCGGCGAAACGGCTGTGAGCCATGGCGACAGATGCAGCCACGTCCGCTTCATCGTTTCCGGCAGCCTTGACGTCACGCGCCCCACGCCTGGCGGCGACCAGCGTTACAACATCGCGGCTCCGGCAGTGCTCGGCCCGGAGTTTCTCTTTGGCGCAAGCAACGTTTACCCCTTTGACGCCATCGCCGGCAGTGACGGCTGCGGACTGCTGCTGCTGACCAAGCGACACTTCCTCACTATGCTCGAGAGCAACCGCATCTTTATGTTCAACATCCTCAATATGCTCTCCACTCTCGCCCAACGCGCCCCGACCCCCACATCTATCAACTACCCCCCGGTTGCCCATGCCGCGCCCCCAGACGCCGGCCCCTCTAACGACTAACGACTAACGACTAAATATGAACTGGCTCATCGAATTATTTAACGGCGAAGGCGTGGCCCACGCCATCTTCATCTACGCCATCGTCATCGCCATCGGCGTCATCCTTGGCAAGACAAAAGTCAAGGGCGTCTCGCTTGGCGTCACTTTTGTCCTCTTTATCGGCATCCTCGTCGGCCACCTCGGCTTCGGCATCAATCCGGGCATACTCAAGTTTGTCCAGGAATTTGGTCTGATTCTGTTTATCTTCTCCATCGGACTGCAGGTTGGCCCCAGTTTCTTCTCCTCGTTCAAGGAGGGAGGCATGCGCCTCAACGGGCTGGCGATACTGCTCATCGCCTTGAACATCACCGTCGCGCTGGCAATCTACTACGCCGCCGGCGATGTCAAAATCACCGATATGGTGGGTATCCTTTCCGGCGCCGTCACCAACACCCCGGGCCTTGGTGCCGCACAGCAGACCATGCTCGAGACTCATGGTGCCGGAGCACAAGCCCTCAACGAGTCGATGTCGATGGGATATGCCGCCGCCTATCCCCTCGGCGTGGTGGGCATCATCCTGTCTATGATTCTCGTCAAGGTAATCTTTGGCATCAACACCGAGCAGGAGAGCCGCCGCATCGAGGAGGACGCCGCCCAAAGCCAACTTGCCCCGCACATCGTCACCTATCAGGTCACCAACAAACTCATCTTCGACCGCACCCTCGAGCGCCTGCACGGCATGCTCGACCGCAACTTTGTCGTCTCACGCATCAAGAAGGCCCACGGCAGCGTACACATCCCCAAGAGCGAGACTGTCCTCGAAGAAGGCGACATCCTGCTCATCGTCATGAGCGAGCAAGACGAGGAAATCTTTGACGCCCTCATCGGACCGCGCGTTGAGTTCAACTGGGAGGAGGGGCAGGCGGCCGGCAACGAGACCCTCGTCTCGCGCCGCATCCTGGTGACCAACACCGAGTTCAGCGGCCGCAAACTCGGCTCGCTGCGCCTCCGCCTCGGATACAAACTCAACGCCACCCGCGTCAATCGCGCCGGCGTCGACCTCATGGCCAGCCCCAACCTTGCCCTGCAGGTGGGCGACCGCATCACCGTCGTCGGCAAACTCGAGGACATCGACCGCCTTGCAGCAAAAATGGGAAACTCGATGAAGCGCCTCGACGAGCCAAATATGTTCACCATGTTCATCGGCATCTTCCTCGGCATTGTTGTGGGTTCTATTCCAATCATGCTGCCGGGCATGTCGGTGCCCATGAAACTCGGTCTGGCAGGCGGACCGCTCATCGTCGCCATTCTCCTCGGTCGCTTTGGCTACAAAGTCAAACTGGTCACCTACACCAGTTCCAGCGCCAACCTCTTGCTGCGCGAACTCGGCATCTGCCTCTTCCTCGCCTCGGTGGGCATCGCCGCCGGCGGCAACTTCGTCAGCACAGTCTTCAACGCCCAGGGTGCCATGTGGGTCCTATACGGCTTCCTCATCACCTTCCTGCCGCTAATGGTCGTCGTCTTGCTCGCCCGCGGACGCTTCAAGATGAACTACTGCACCATCATGGGACTCGTGGCCGGCTCCACAACAGACCCTCCCGCGCTGGCCTACGCCAATAAGACCGCCGCCAACGACGCCCCGGCAGTCGCCTACTCCACCGTCTATCCCCTCACGATGTTCCTGCGAGTCATCTCCGCCCAAATCCTCATCCTCGCCCTCGCCTAGATAAATGTAGGGCCTGGCCTTGGCCTGGCCGTTCCAGAGCAAATCCATAAATGTAGGCCTTGGCCTGGCCGCTCCAGAGCAAATCCATTATCTCCGAGAGCTTGTAGGGGCAGAATTTATTCTGCCCACTCCATAGCCCCCCACCCAATTATAAATTATGAATCATTCATTGAACCGTCCCCGCGCGGCGGATCCGCCCTGCAACAAATCCATTATCTCCGAGAGCTTGTAGGGCAGAATTTATTCTGCCCACTTCGAGGCTCAACCCCTCAACGCTAAACCTCTAAACCTTTCATGGAACTCCTCATCATCGTCAACCCCATCGCCGGCACCGGCAGCAAAGACGACATCGCCGCCATAGCTCGCGAAGAACTCGGCGTGGACGACAGCCACATCGTCTACACCGAGCGAGCCGGACACGCCCGCGAACTCGCCGACGACGCCGTGCGCCGCGGCGTCGACATCGTTGCCGCCGTTGGCGGCGACGGCACCGTCAACGAGGTTGCCGGCGCCCTCGTCGGCACCGACACAGCCCTCGCCGTCGTCCCGGTGGGCAGCGGCAACGGCCTCGGCCGACACCTGCGGGTGCCGCTCGACGCACGCAAGGCGCTTCGCCTCATCCGTCAGGGGCACATCGAGCGCTTCGACTGCGGCATCGTCAACGGCGACCTGCCATTCTTCTGCACCTGCGGCGTAGGCTTCGACGCCCAGGTCAGCCACGCCTTCGCCACCGCCGGCACACGTGGCCTGTCAACCTACGTGCGGACCACCATAAGCGAATACTTCCGCTACAAGCCACAGCACTACCGCATCACCATCGACGGCGACACCATCGACGACGAAGCCTTTGTCATCGCCATCGGCAACGCCGCCCAGTACGGCAACAACGCCCTCATCGCCCCGCGCGCCACCATGCAAGACGGCCAACTCGACATCACCGTGATCCATCGCTTCTCACTCGTGGCGGCGCCCATCGTGGGCGCACGCCTCTTCACCGGCACCCTTGACCACGACAGCCACATCTCAATCTACCGCGGCCGTCACATCGAGATTGCGCGCGACGCATCCGGCCCCATGCACATCGACGGCGACCCACTCATCATGCCCGCCACCCTCACCATCGACTGCCGCCCCGCCGCCCTACCCGTCGTCATCGGCCGCGGCGAGAAACGCCTCTAACCCCATTTTAAAACTATTGCTGTCCGGTAAAATCCATTAGGATTGTCAAAGACTGTAGGGCCTCGCCTTGGCGTGGCCGCAAGCAGCGACAAATGTGAGCCCCGTCAGGGGCGACAGCTCCTAGGCGGGAGCGCGAGCCCCCGTGACTATGGTGTGAGGTTTTTCTCAAACAAAGCCCTGTAAGGGCGACAGAAACGTGCGGAGACTGTCGCCCCTACGGGGCTGCGGTTACTTGTAGGGGCAGAACCTTTAGCTCGCGACCGAACGGGAGCAATTCATTCTGCCCATCCTATTTACGGGGGCTGTCGCCCCCGCCTATGCGCTGTCGCCCCTGACGGGGCTTTTTGGGGGAAGGGCGGAGGCTCCGGTTTACGGGGGCTGTCGCCCCCGCCTATGAGCCGTCGCACCTGACGGAGCTTTGTTGATTCTCTTCTCGGTCGGAGACCGACGCGCCATCGGAGATGGCGACCTGGACTGAACCCCGGGTCGATGGCCACGGAGAGGACGATACCTG
>JAFTDD010000073.1 GCA_017454355.1 Muribaculaceae bacterium | reverse complement strand
GTCGAATGAGCCCTTCAACACGTAGTTGTGCTCGGGTTCGGGAACATCAGCCCAGCCGGTCACGGTCAGATAACCGTCCTTGATGGTGAAGGTGTAGTCACCGGCGGTGTTGATGATGAAGTTCACACCGGCCTCGCTCAGCTCAACCACGTTGAAGTCGGCCTTCAATTCGAACTTCTCGCTCTGTCCCTGGGTGTCACCACCCAGCCAGGTCTCGCCGTCCATCACCTTGAACTCGGCGCCTGCCTCAAGGCTCTGCTCGGCCACGAATGAGCCGTCCTCTTGCTCGGCAAAGGCGATACCCTCGCCCCACTCGTCGAACGAGCCCTTCAGCACATAGTTGTGCTCGGGTTCGGGAACCTCCTCAAAGCCGCTGGCGTAGATCGAGTAGCCACCGGCCTCAAGCGGAGTGAGAACCAGCGTGTACTCGCTCTCGTTCTCGAAGTAGAAGTTCTCGCCCGGGTTGACAAGCTCGGTGCCGGGATTCTCCTTGGTCAGCCAGTAGTTGGTGCCCTCGTCGGCGGCGCCGCCATACCAGTTGCCGTCCTGATCCTTGATTTTGAACTCACCCTTGAAGGTGCGGGTCACCTCCCAAGTGTTGTTCTCATTCTTGACGAAGGCGACAACCTCATCCTCTTCGGACTGGTTCCAATTGTTGAAGTCGCCCAGCAGGTAGAATGCCTTCTCGGGCTCGGGCTGCTCCTCCCAACCGGTCACGGTCAGATAACCGTCCTTGATGGTGAAGGTGTAGTCACCGGCGGTGTTGATGATGAAGTTCACACCGGCCTCGCTCAGTTCAACCACGTTGAAGTCGGCCTTCAACTCGAACTTCTCGCTCTGGCCCTGAGTGTCGCCACCCAGCCAGGTCTCGCCGTCCATCACCTTGAACTCGGCGCCGGCCTCGAGGCTCTGCTCGGCCACGAAGGAGCCGTCCTCCTGCTCAACAAAGGCGATACCCTCGCCCCACTCGTCGAACGAGCCTTTCAGCACGTAGCTGTGACCGGGCTCGGGAACATCCTCAAACTGGCCGGTAATGACCAATTTGCTGAGGTCCTCGGCCACGGTGAAGGTGAACGTGCCCGGGTTCTCAAAGTACATATTGTTCGGGTTCTCCTCGGCCAAGGCGAGCTCGTTGCCGAGTTGCTCCTCGTTGACGAGGAACTTGCCGTCGCTGGCGGGAGCGAACCACTTCTCGCTCTGGTCGCTGTAACGGGCAACCACTTTGAACTCGAAACCGTTGTCAATCACCTGGTCGGCGAGCACATAGCCGCCGGCCTCGCTCAGACCGAGTTGGAGTTCTTCCTTGTTGGTCCACTCCGCGTCATACGAGCCGATGATATACACACCGGTCAACTCGGCGGCGGGCTCCTGGAAGAACTCGCCGTTGATGACCAACTTGCTCAGGTCCTCAGCGACGAGGAAGTTGAACACGCCGGCGGCGGGGAAGTAGAGGTTGGGGTTCTCCTCGGCCAGGGCAAGTTCGTTGCCCAGTTGCTCCTCGTTGACGAGGAACTTGCCATCGCTGGCGGGGCTGAGCCACTTCTCGCTCTGGTCGCTGTAGATAGCGACCACCTTAAACTCAAAGTTAGCGCCAAGTTGCTGGTCGGCCAACTTATAACCCTCGTCGGTGAGTTCAAGATTAAGTTCGACCTTCTCGGCCCAGTCCTCGGTGTACGAACCGATAATCTTCACACCGGCCAACTCGGCAGGCTGCGGCTCCTCGCCCCAGCCGGTCACGGTCAGGTAACCGTCCTTGATGGCGAAGGTGTAGTTGCCGGCCTCGTTGATGATGAAGTTCACAGCGGCATCACCGGGGGTGAGAGCCGTCACGTTGAAGTCGGCCTTCAACTCGAACTGCGCACTCTGACCCTGAGCGTCGCCACCATACCAAACGCCGTTCTGGTCCTTCACCTTGAAGGTAGCGCCGGCCTCGAGAGCCTGTTGCAGTTGGAACGAGCCGTCATCCATCTTGGTGAACGCGGGCTTGGTCTCATCGCTCCACTCGTTGAACGAGCCAATCAGGTAGTAGGCCTGTTCGGCCTCACCAACGACGGCGATGTTGAGGTTGCAACTGCTCTCAGTCACATCGCTGACGGTGAGCAACAGTTTACCGGCCTGCGGCATCGCCATGTTGGCGGTCTGGCCGGCGGTGAGCGTGTTGTCGCCCAGGGCGAGCGTCGCGCCACCGTACACGCCGGCGTCAAAGTCACCCCAACCGAGGCTAGAGTAGTCCTTCACGCCTGCAATCTTGAACTCGGCAGCGGTGGCATTAATCTCGAGAGAGTGGGTGCCATCGTTGTTTTTGGTAAAGATAACCGTCGGCGGCATGTTCCATCCACCAACGGCATCGCCCGTCGCCACAAACGTCAGCGCGTCGGCGTCAAACGGGTCAGGTTCCACAATCGAGCCTGCCACAATGCGGGCTTGGTCTGTCGAGTAATTGTACTCGAATGTGTAGGTTCCGGCAGCGGTGATCTTCCACGCTCCACCGGCCTGAGTGTCCTCCCAGTCGCCAAGGGGGGCTGAGTCGTTGCCACGGGCCGGGCCGCGCTGGTAGTTCCAACCCTGCGTGTCCTTGAAGAACGCGAAGTACTTGTTGGCACCAATCTCGGCTGTGTAACTGTAGATGTCGCCATCCTGGGTCATTTCCACGTTTCCGCTTTCATTCCACCCATTGAAGGCATCACCAACCAGCCACATAGCGGCTTGCGCCTGCAGGCCTAACATGGCAACTACTGTCAACAAAAACAGAGAATAAAATTTCTTCATGTTGCAGTTGTTTTAAGTTAGTAAATATGGTTAATTAATAAAAAATATTGTCTTCCAGTTAAATAGACTTATAAAACCCAATGGTTAGCGGCAGCCCTTGGTGAGGGTCCACACTTTGCCAACGGCAAAAATACATAAATTTTCAATACACACCAATATTTCTTCACAATTTTAACACAAAAAAAGCGAGTCACGCATCCATCCATCGGATGCGTGCCTCGATATGTTGTGCTCACCATGCTCGGTGCATGGGGCCTGACGATTAAATCTCCTCTTGGTTGCGGAGTTGCTGCACGTAGACAGCCTTCATCATCTTGCGGCGATTGACCACACTGGGTTTCTGGAATGCCTGACGCAGGCGAAGTTGCTTGATAACGCCGGTGCGCTCACATTTGCGCTTGAACTTCTTGAGGGCGCGCTCGATGTTGTCGCCGTCCTTGATGGGAACAATAATCATAATTTTTTCTTGATTGTAATGTTTTTTGTTGAATTTTCTGTTGATTGATGCCACATTTTATTGCTGCCGCAAGCAACCGCACCTCTCTCGCGAGTTGCGGTCTCCCGTGCGGAGAGGTGGCGTGGCGGCACCTCAACGGGTTGACAATATGCAGGTTAATGCTGTTCTCTTGGCGTTGTTACACAACCTCCTTTCGATTTGTCGGCTGCAAAGGTACAAAAAAAGTACGAAGTACGAAGTACGAAGTACAAAGTTTTTTTCACTTTTTTCTGAAAAGTTGACAGAAAAGTTGACTGTTGACCGTTGACCGAAACGCCAACGGTCAACCTTTCACTTAATACCAGCGGCTATACATCAGGTAGTTGCTGGCAATCTTGACGTTAATCTCGCTCGCCTGCTTGGGGTCGACCATCTTCTTGAACTTGGCCGGGCTGCCGGCCCACAGTTCGTGCGGGCCAATCTGTGTGCCGCTCAGCACAACGCTGCCGGCCGCCACAATCGCTCCCTCGCCCACCACGGCGTGGTCGAGGATGATGCTACCCATGCCGATGAGTGCCATGTCGCAAATTTTCGCCCCGTGGATTACCACGTTGTGGCCGATGGACACGTCATTGCCGATCTCGGTCACCGATTTCTCGTAGAGAGTGTGGATAGTGGAGTTGTCTTGGATGTTGACACGGTCGCCGATGGTGATGGTGTTCACGTCGCCGCGCAGCACCGCGCCGAACCACACGCTGCAGTCCTTACCCATTGTCACGTCGCCAACCACGGTGGCGTTGTCGGCCAGGAACGTTCCCTCGCCGATCTTGGGCTCAAAGCCCCTCACTGTTTTTATTAAAGCCATTATCAAAAAATTAAAAATTCACGTTTATGACTGGTGGCGGGGCAGTGCCCGCCACTCTATAACAGGCGGGGCGGTGCCTGCCACTCTTTAACGGTTCAATTTGTTGCGGAGCCAGGCGGCATCGTCGGCGTCGAGCAGGGGCAGCAGACGGTCGGCCACGAGGCGGTTGTAGGCTGCGAGTTGGTCGCGCTCGGCGGCGGTGAGCATTGTCTCGTCGATGAGGCGCTTATCGTAGGGCAGTAGCGTCAGCGGCTCAAAACGCAGGAACGTGCCGAACTCGTCGCTCTTGTCGCCCTCCACAACCAGCAGCAGGTTCTCGATGCGTATGCCGTAGCGCCCGGCAAGATAGAGACCCGGCTCGTCGCTCACCACCATACCGACTTGCAGGGGAGTGGGGTTGAGGTTGGTGCGGATGCTCTGCGGCCCCTCGTGGCAACCCAGATACTGCCCCACGCCGTGACCGGTGCCGTGGCCGTAGTTGAGGCTTTGCTGCCAGAGCGGCATCCGCGCCAGCGCGTCGAGTTGCACGCCCGTTGTGCCCTCGGGAAAGCGGGCGCCCATTAGGGCGAGGTGTCCCTTGAGCACGAGGGTGTAGTGGCGGCGTTGCTCATCGGTGGGCTCGCCAAGGGCGATGGTCCGCGTGAGGTCGGTGGTGCCGTCGGGATACTGGCCGCCGGTGTCGATGAGCAGTAGCCCCTCGGGGCGGAGCGTGGCGGCCGTCTCGGGCGTGGCCTCATAATGGACGATGGCGCCGTGCTCGTTATATCCGGCGATAAGGGCGAAACTCTCGCCGCGGTACAGGTCGCCGCTGACCTCACGGCGCAGTTCGGCGGCCTTCTCGGCGATGTCCACCTCGGTGATGTTGCCGCTCGGCACGGCCTGCTCGAGCCAGCGCATCAGTTTGACCATCGCCACGGCGTCGCGCTCGTGGGCACGGCGGAAACCGTCTTGCTGCACGGCGTTCTTCACGGCCTTGAGGGCGGCCACCGGCGAGGCGGCCCAAATCTTGCCGCTTGGCAGCGCCTGCACCAACGCGTCGCTCACGCGGTCCGGGTCGAGCAGCACTTGCTCGGTGTCGCGCTTGCGCTCCAAATAGCGGATGATGTCATCATATTCCCGCACCTGCACGCCGTTGGACTTGAGATAATCCTTGACATCGGGAGTTATCTTGCCCGGGTCGACAAAAAGCGACCGCTCGTTGCGCGATATAAAGGCATAGGCAAGCACGACGGGTGTGTAGAGCACGTCCTCGCCACGCAGGTTGTAGAGCCATGCGATGTCGTCGAGCGCTGTGATGAGCATCGATGTGGCGCCCATCTCTTCCACGGCGTCCATCACGCGATTTACCTTGCTGTCGAGGCTCTCGCCGGCAAACTTCTCGTCGTGGATGGTGATGAGGGCGGCAGGGCGTGGCGGGCGGTCGGCCCAGATGTAGTCGGCCGGGGCAAAGTCGGTGGCGAGCATAATGCCTCGCTCGCCGCAGAAGCGGTCATAGCGGTTCACCTCGTTGATTGTGAACAGGCGGCCGTCAAGCGCGAGCACATCGTCTTCGTCCAGGTTGTCGTTGAGCCACTGCAGCAGTGAGGGGTCGCCGTAGTCGCCTTCGCGCACGAGGTCGAAGCCGCTATCGGCGAGTTCCTCGGCTGCTTGCAGGAAGTAGCGGGAGTCGGTCAAAAGTGCCGCTTTGTCGAGCGTCACAACGGCAGTGCCGTTGCTGCCGGTGAAGCCGGTGAGCCAGTCGCGGAACTTATAGTGGTCGCTCACGTACTCGCTCTGGTGGGGGTCGGTGCCGGGAATGACCACGGCATCGACGTTGACGCGACGCATATAGTCGCGCAGTTTCTCTAATCTATCGTTCATTGCTTGTATAGTGAAAGGTTGAGGGGTTGAGAGGTTGAGGGGTTGAGCCATTTGCTGACGCAAATGGGGATAAATGTATTATTCCCGAGCGCGGCAGCGCGAGGCTCAACGCTCAACCTCTCAACACTAAACGTTCAGAAAATCGGTTGGCCGATGGTGCAATTGGGTGCCTGCATGTGGAGCAGGGCGCAGACGGTTGGTGCGATGTCAGTCATGTGGGTCAGTCGGGTCGTCTCGCCGGCAGTGATGCCCCAGCCGTAAAAGACAAGCGGGATGTGACTGTCGCTCTGCGTAAAGGTGCCGTGAGCCGAGCCCGGGTGGCCCGGGGCGCCGGTGTAGGCTAGCGGGCGGAGGATGACGTGGATGTCGCCGCTGCGGTCGCGGGCATAGCCTTTGGCGATGCGTTCACGAAGTTCGGCCGGCAGGTAACTCGCGTTGATGTTTTCAATGTCAACGGCCCACTGGACGAGCGGCTCACGCATCAGCGCGCGGCAGGCCTCGGCGGCAACATCGTCGCGGTCGAGGTCGGCGGCTCGAATCGCATCATTGTCAAGATAGAAACTATACTGGAAATTGGTCTTGATAAGGTTCTCGATGCCAAACTTGCGCTGCAGTGCCTCGTTGGCCCGGCGGCGTATGGCGCTGGTGCTGGTGCGGTAGCCCGGCAGATTCCGCTCCTGCATTGTGTTTATATTATATGTGCCGCCATGGTCTGCAGTGAGAAATAGCAGGTAGTTGCCCTTGCCCACGCGGCTGTCGAGCGCGTCAAGCAGTGTGGCCAGTTCGCGGTCGAGTTGGCGGTAGATGGCGTTGACGCTGTCGGTGCGGATGCCGTGGTTGTGGGCACAGGCGTCGGTGGTGCTGTAACTGACGGCGAGCAGGTCGGTCACGTCGTCGCGCCCCATCTGCAGGTTGTTGAGGGCGGCGATGGCGAGTTGTGTCGTCATGGTGGTGCCTTGCGGCTCGTCCCAGAGGTTGGTGGCGAGCGCCGCCTTGTTGTCGCGGTTAAAGTCTGTGACCCACTGCGGCAGTTTGTCGGTGTAGTAGTCGCTGGTGATGAAGCGCTTGGCCTTGTTGTCGTACCACAACGCCAGGTCGGCACTGTGGCCTGCAGGCAGCACCGCGGCGCGGTCTTTGAGCGACACCCCGGCCACAACGGCCTTGCCGTCGGTGGCGAGTTTGATTTGGTCGCCGATGGTGGTGGCCAGCATGTTGCGCGGCGACACTTGCCCGGCCTTGGTGTCCGAGCCCACGCCGTGGGCGTTGGCGTCGGTAACGCTGGTGACGTTCACGCCGTCCAGCAGGAAGTTGTTGCCGGCGATGCCGTGCCAGGCGGGTGTGGTGCCGGTGTAGATGGAGGCGTGGCCGCAGGCGGTGACTGTGGGCAAATAGTCAATCATCGTGTTGGCGCATGAGTAGCCGCCGGCGAGCAGACGGTTGAAGCCGCCGTCTGCCGCCCATATATTATTATATGTGTAAAGGTAGTCCCAACGCATCTGGTCCACCACGATGCCCACCACGAGGCGCGGACGCGCCGGCGACGACGGTTGAGCCACGGCGGTCATTGTTGCGATGGCCGCTATGGCGGCCAAAATCATTGTCTTTTTCATTGTTTTATGGTAGAAAATAAAGTTTATGAACCCTAAAATCTGTAACCTTGAATATGCTCACGACAATTTCCGAAATCAATCTCCCGTGAATTTTCGTGAATTTTCGTAAATATTTTATTTTCTGTGTTTTGTCGTCAAAATTTATTCACGATAATTCACGGAAATTCACGGGAAACTATTAATATTTTTTCGGGAATTTTCGAGAATTTTCGAGAGAGAAATATCGAGCCCAGCGGAATTAAGGTTATCTTGTTGTTCCTCGGACGATAAGGTTTGTTTTGACGACGCGTTTCTCGGCGTGGTCGGCCGGCAAGGAGCCTTCGACAAGGCCGATGAGCACGTCGACGGCCTGGCGCCCCACCTCCATGCCCCGTTGCTCAACCGTGGTGAGCATCGGCTCACACGATGTTGCCCGCCAATCGTTAGTGAAACCGCAGATTTGCACCTCGTCGGGGACGACAAAGTGGAGGCGTTGCACGCTGTTGAGGATGCCCAAGGCGGTGTCGTCGTTGACGGCGAAGAAGCCGTCCGGCCGCTCGGCCATGCGCATCATTCTCGGCGTGATGCGCTCGGCGTCGGCGCGGTTGTCACACACCTGCACCAGCGTCTCGTCCAGGCTCAGTCCGTTCTTGTAGAGCGCGTCTTTGTAGCCGTTGTAACGGTTTTTTGCGATTTCCATGTTCATGTCGGTGCCATAGTAGGCGATGCGTCGGCAGCCGCGCTCGATAAGGTAAGAAACGGCCTTGAGGGTGCCCATATAGTCGTCGACCACCACGCGACTGGCATTCAGGGCGGGGCAAATGCGGTCATAGAACACGAGCGGCACGCCGGTGGCTTGCAGTCGCTCAAAGTGGTCGTACTGCACGGTGTCCTTGGCCTGCGAAACGATCACGCCGCACACCTTCGACTGCATGAAGCGGGCGCAGATGTCCCGCTCGCGGTCGTAACTCTCGGCACTGCGAGCCACCACGATGCGATAGCCGCGCGCGGTGGCTTCGTCCTCGATGCCGGTGAGCACGCTGGCAAAATAGTAGTGGACAAACTCCGGCACAATCACGCCGATGACTTTGACAGGCGAGTTGCGGCTGTGTCGCAATTGCTCAGCGATGGCGTTGGGCATATAGTTGTGCTCGCGGGCATAGGCTTGAATGGCCTCGCGCCGCTCGCGACTGATGCTCGGGCTGTCGCTCAGGGCTCGTGAGACGGTTGCCACGCTCACTCCGAGTTGGCGTGCGATATCCTTCATCGTCATCGGTGCCGGTGCATTATTCTCTTTCATCGCTTGTCATCTCTATTGGTTTTCGTGAGGCAAAATTAATGAAAAGAGATGTTATGCGCAAACGATTGCACATAATTTCACAATTATTTAACAATAAAAAACGTTTTTCAACCGACAAAAAAATCTAAATTTGCGTTGCTTTTCTCCGCGGATAGGGTTATGACCGCGGCATGACGATGTATCATTTAACACCTTAATATTACAACAAACAAACTATTAACTTTAAAAATTACAAGATGAAGCAGGTAAACATTGGAATTCCCTCAAGGATTCTTGCCCTGTTGGTGGGACTTGTCCTATCAATCGGTGCCTTTGCGCAGATCACTGTGCAAGGTAATGTGAAGGATGCTAGCGGAGAGCCTGTCATCGGTGCCTCGGTCAAGGTCGTGGGCACCACCACAGGCACGGTTACCGACTTTGACGGTAACTTCACGCTGAACAACATTCAGCCGGGCGCCAAGCTCCTTATTACGTCAATCGGCCTTGCCGACCAGGAGGTCGCTGCCGCTCCCGAGCTCAACATCACGATGCTCGAGGACAGCGAGGTCCTGAGCGAGGTGGTTGTCATCGGTTACGGCGCTGTCAAGAAGAGCGACCTGACCGGTTCTGTGACCGCTCTCAAGCCCGATTCGAAGAACAAAGGTCTTGTGGTGAGCGCTCAAGACATGCTCGGCGGCAAGATCGCCGGTGTGAACGTCGTGAGTAACGGCGGTACGCCCGGTGGCAGTTCGACCATCCGCATCCGTGGTGGCTCGTCTATCAGCGCTAGCAGCGACCCGTTGATCGTTATCGATGGTGTGCCCATGGATAACTACGGTGTCAAGGGCTTCCCCAACGGTCTGGGTATTATCAACCCGCAGGACATCGAGAGTTTCAACGTCCTCAAGGACGCGAGTGCAACCGCTATCTACGGTAGCCGCGGCTCTAACGGTGTTATCATCATCACCACCAAGAAGGGTACTAAGGGTCAGCGCATGCGCGTCAGTTACAACGGCAGTTACACCGTGAGCAAGAAGCGCAAGACCATCGACGTGATGAACGGCGACGAGTATCGCGAGTTTGTCAAGGGCCTCTTCAAGGGTGCTGACAACGAGGCTGTCGCGGTTGGTCTGCTCGGCACCGCCAACACCAACTGGCAGGACGAGATTCACCGCACGGCTCACAGCCACGACCACAACCTGACCCTCACCGGCTCGATTGGCCGTGACCTGCCTTTCCGCGTGTCGTTGGGCTACACCAACCAGCAAGGTATCATCAAGACGTCGAGTTTCGAGCGTTTCACCACCTCGGTGAACCTGAACCCGCAACTCTTTGACAACCACCTGGTGATGAACTTGAACGCTCGCTGGATGTGGGCCAAGAACCGCTACGCCGACGGCGGCGCCATCGGCAACGCTGTGCGCATGGACCCCACGCAGCCCATCACCAACGGTAACAAGAACACCGGCGGCTACTTCGAGTGGCTCGCCACGTTCACCGATGAGGGCGACCCCGAGTGGCCCACCGTGACCAACACCAACGCCCCGCGCAACCCGGTGGCTATACTGCAACTCAAGAACGACCGCGCTCGCAGCCACTCGTTTGTGGGTAGCGCCGACTTCGACTACAAGATCCACGGCTTTGAGGACCTGCGCCTCCACCTCACCCTCGGCGGTGACTTCTCGGGCGGTAAGCAGGACACCGACGTCAGCCCCTACAGCAACCTTGCCAACTACTACGGCAGCCATGGCTGGAGCGACGAGACCAAGGAGAACATGTCGTTGAGCGCCTATGCGCAGTACTACAAGGACTTCAGCGACGACCACCACTTCGACATCATGGCCGGTTATGAGTGGAGCCATGTGTGGCGCATGTGGTATAACCGCTACTGGGGTGTCTACCCGTTGAGCAGCACCCGTAAGTTTCCCGAGGGCCACGAGTACGCGGGCCTGAGCATGGCCGGCAGCCGCTACAACGACACGTCGCTCTACGACGGCCGCGGCGACCGCACCGAGAACTATCTGGTCTCTTACTTTGGCCGTGCCAACTACATCTTCAAGGAGCGCTACTACCTGACGGCCACCGTCCGTTACGACGGCTCGAGCCGCGTGTACGACCACTGGGCATTGTTCCCCTCGTTTGCCGCCGCGTGGAGCATCAAGAAGGAGTCCTTCCTGCGCGACAGCAACGCCGTGAGCGACCTCAAACTCCGTCTGGGTTGGGGTAAGACCGGCCAGCAGGACATCGGCGACTACAACTACTTCGCCAACTATGTGGTCAACACAGGTGTTCAGGGCAGTTGGTATGACGTCTATGGCGACGGCTCGATGATGCGCCCGAACGCTTACAACAAGAAACTCAAATGGGAGACCACCACGACGACCAACGTCGGTCTCGACTTCGGCTTCATGAACCAGCGCTTGACCGGTACCATCGACTGGTACTACCGCAAGACCACGGACCTAATCAACTACGCCAACGTGGCCGCGCTGACCAACTTCCGTAACCGCGTCAACCAGAACGTTGCCGAGATGCACAACACCGGTATCGAGTTCGCGTTGAGTTACAAGGCCATCCAGACCCAAGACTGGAACTGGACCATCGACTACAACTTCACCTACAACAAGAACCGCGTCGACAAGTTGCTTGCCAGCGAGGATGAGAGTTACAACATCCCCAACAGCGGCATCAGCGCCGGTACCGGTAACATCGGTACGGCCCACAAGACGGGCGAGACGTTGAACAGTTTCTGGGTGTATCAGCAGGTGTACGACCAGAACGGTCATCCCATCGAGAACCAGGTTGTGGACCGCAATGCCGACGGCATCATCAACAACGATGACCGTTACTACTACAAGAGCCCGATGGCTCCTGTGACGATGGGTCTGAGCACTCGCCTCGAGTGGAAGAACTGGGACCTCGGCCTCAACTTCCGCGCC
Source organism: Muribaculaceae bacterium (assembly GCA_017454355.1). Lineage (GTDB taxonomy): Bacteria > Bacteroidota > Bacteroidia > Bacteroidales > Muribaculaceae > Sodaliphilus. The sequence goes on along the minus strand of JAFTDD010000073.1, from coordinate 60,549 downwards.
AACATCGGCAACTATGTGTTCAACGACGTGATGGACGGCTACCACAACACTTCCCGCGCGAGCGTGATGGAGAACGTGAGCGGTAACTATCTGAACAACCGCCCCGTGGCTGCCGTGGCCCTTGGCTGGCAGACCTACGACGAGAAGTCGGCTCTGAGCGACTACTGGGTGCAGAACGCCTCGTTCCTCAAGTGTGACAACATCACGCTGGGCTTCAGTTTCCGCGACCTGTTCCACACCTCAAGTTATGAGGGCATCTATGGCCGTATCTACGCCACCGTGTCCAACGTGTTCACCATCACCAAGTATAAGGGCATCGACCCCGAGGTGAGCGGCGGTATCGACAACAACATCTATCCGCGCCCCATCTCATTCATCCTTGGCTTGAGTCTGAATTTCTGATAGTTTGATAAACAGATTAAAATTCAAAACACAACAATGAATAAGTTTTTCAAGTATATACCGTTTGCGGCTCTCGCTCTGACGACAAGCCTGGTGTCCTGTAACAAGGACCTGGACGTGACGCCGATTTCCAACGGTCTTGTTGACGCGAGCAAGATCAGCGCCGAGCAGTTGCTCAACAAGTGCTATGCCAACTTTGCCGTGGCCGGCAACGGCGGCGCTGACGGTGACTGTGACGTTGACGGCATCGACGGCGGTACCTCGGGCTTGTTCCGCCAGATGTGGAACTCCAACGAGTTGACCACCGACGAGGCTATCTGTGGCTGGGGTGATCCGGGTATTCCCAACTTCTGCTACAACTCTTACAATGCCAGCCACCCGATGCTGGAGGGCTACTACTTCCGTCTGTGTACCGGTATCAGTTTCTGCAACCAGTATCTGGCCGACTTCTCGGACTATGACAGCGCGATGACCGCCGAGGCCCGCTTCCTGCGCGCCTTCCAGTACTATCTGCTGATGGATGCCTACGGCAACCCGCCGTTCTCGCTTGAGGTGACCACCGACAACCCGCCGCAATACTCGCGCGCCCAGGTGTTTGAGTTCATCGAGAGCGAACTCAAGGACATCATCGGCGAGGGTGAGGACAGCAGTGCCCTCCTGCGCGACGCACGCGCCAAGAAGAAAGGCGACGCAAACTACGGCACCGTGGACAAGGCCGCCGCTTGGATGCTGTTGGCTCGTCTCTACCTCAACGCCGAGGTCTATACCGGCACCGCGCGCTGGGCCGATGCCGCCAAGTATGCCAAGATGGTGATGGACTCGCCCTACAAACTCCTCACCGAGGGCTCGAGCAAGCAGGTGAGCCACGACGGCTACACCGAGACGTGGGAGTTCACCCCCTATCAGATGCTGTTCATGGGTGACAACGACAAGACTGACGCCGCCTACGAGGCTATCTTCCCGTTATTGCAGGACGGCCAACGCACCACCAGTTGGGGTACCGCTCTTTACCTGATCGCTTCCACCTTTGATGCCGACATGCACGAGAACCGTTACCTGAGCGACGCCGTTAACGGTGTGGCCAGCCAGGCTTGGGGCGGCAACCGCGCCCGTCCGCAGTTGGTGCGTCTCTTCTTCCCGGAGAGCGAATACACCGAGGAGGACCTGCCGCAGGCCTACAGTTATGACGTTTATGCAATCGCCGGCGATGACCGCGCCTTGTTCAGTTCGATGGGCCGCAACCTCAACATTACCGATCCCGGCGTGTTCACCAACGGTTGGGCTGTGGCGAAGTTCACCAACTTCACCACCGACGGCAGCGCTACCGCCGATGCCAAGCACCCCGACATGGACGTGTTCCTGATGCGTGTCGCCGAGGCTTATCTGACCTATGCCGAGGCTCTGACGCGTCAGGCCGGCGGCACGGCACCTGCCGAGGCCATCGCGGCCATCAACGCTATCCGCAGCCGCGCCCACGCCGAGACCAAGGCCGGCTACAATCTCGACCAGATTCTGGACGAGTGGGGACGCGAGTTCTTCTTTGAGGGCCGTCGCCGTGTCGACCTGATCCGCTTCAACAAGTTCGGTGGCACTACCGGTTACAACTGGCAGTGGAAGGGCGGCGTCTATGGCGGTGCCAACTTCTCGAAGGACCTCAACGTCTTCGCCATCCCGGCCAGCGACCGCAACTCCAACCCGAATCTGGCTCAGAACCCGGGCTATTGATTGCGTGACACGCATGACTGTCTAACAATTAGTTAAATTGAACTACAAGACAATAAATTGATTATGAAAAATATTCTTAAGTCTGCCCTGCTGCTGATTGGTGTCGCAACCATCTTCACAGGTTGCAAGGACGACCGCGATTCGAACCCGACGTTGCAGTTGCCGGAGACGTTCGTTCTCAACACGCCTGCCTACGCCAACGCTCTGATCGACATGGCCTCGTCCGAGACTCTGAACTTCACCTGGTCGCAGCCGGCCTACGGTATCCCCGTGGCGACTACCTACCAGTTCCTCGTCTCTCGTGATGGCAACCACACTTATAGCGTGGCAGAGGCCACCGCCGCCGAGAAGGACCTCTCCGAGGCCGACTATGCTTCCATCGATGCCAGTTTCACCAGTTGCACCGGTAGCATCCAGGCTTCGCTCATCAACACTGCGCTCCAGCAACTCTTCCAGTACAAGACCGACGCTATGCCCGAGACGCAGGAATTCTACGTGATTGCAACGGCCACCACCGGCGGTGCCGAGACTATCTACTCCAACCCGGTGAAATTGACCGTCAAGCCCACCTACGTCGAACTCAAGGCCGCCAGCATCAAGTTGTGGTACATGATTGGTAACTGCGTCGCCGACAACGACTGGGACAACCAGACGTGGGAGAACATCGCAGGCCCGGGTATCGTGCCTTTGTTCCCGCGCAGCGACATCGAGTATGACAAGGTGGACGGCACCGGCACTATCAGCACGGTGGCTTATCTGCCCGCCGGCGGCCAGTTCAAGTTTGTGGACGGCCTCGGTAAGTGGGATGCTGAGAATCAACTCAATGCCACAGATCACCTCGCCTCCTGGCCTGCCGGTTGGGACGTGAACAGCGACGGCAACTTCGTGGTCGGCAACGAGGGCTACTATGAGATCCTCGTCGACACCAAGGCCAAGAAGGTCACCATCAACGAGTGGACCGGCACAGTGAACAACCTCGACCAGATTGCGATGCCCGGCGAGTACAACGGTTGGGACACCAACGGCAACCTGATGTCAGGCTGCGGTCTGACGAAGAACGGTCAGGCTCACACCTGGTACATCAAGAACGTGACCTACGAGGGCGACGGCACCAAGGTTAAGTTTGCCGCCAACAATGCTTGGGACATCAACTGGGGTGGCACAACCTTCCCGTGGGGTGTCGGCACGCAGGGCGGTCCTGACATCTGGGCTCCCGGCGCAACCTACGATGTGTTCCTGAACGACATTACCGGTCAGTATTACTTCATGGCAAAGTAAAAACGTAGAATCAATTATGAAGAAATTATTTTTAATGATAGGAATCGGCTTGCTTATGGCAAGCTGCAAGGGCGACTATAAGGACTGGGCCGAACCGCAGAGCAATCCCGACGAGGGCAGCAAGACGGTGACCTTCACCGCCGCTCAGGCCGCCGCTATCGACCTGGCTGCTGTCGAGGGCGACAGCGTGGCTCTGTTTGTGCCCACAGTCGTTGTTGACGATGCCGCCATCAACAGTTATGAGGTGACAATGACCAACAGCGAGAAGCCCGACGCCAATTATATTGTCAAGGCCGACGACCAGGGCCGCGTGGCTGTGGCTGACCTCAAGGCCGGCATCCAGAACCTGTTCGGCAAGCGTCCGGCTGCCCGCACGGTCAATCTGCTCATCGCGGCTTCGACCAACATCAGTGGCCAGGTGATTAAGAACTCCGCCGAGACCACGGCTACCGTGACTGTTGACGCGAAGCCCGTTTCCGAGAGCGGTTACACTCTCGTGCTGAGCGACGGCCAGAATGTCGAGTTCACCCAGATGACCGAGGGTGACGTCTATGACAACGCCATCTTCCGCGCCATCTTTGAGGTGGCCGGCGAGACCTCGTGGACTATCAAGGCCAACGATGACGGCAGCAAACTTGGTGTCGCCGAGGTTGAGGAGCAGGCCTATGACCAAGACGGCAACCCCATTGGCGACCTCGTCGCGGGTGGCAAGGCTTTCACTGTCGAGGCCGAGTCGAAGTACTACCTCTACATCGACATGGAGAACTACACCTACCGTCAGGAGTTCGCTCCCGAGTATGAGGAGTACATCTGGCAGGCCGGTAACGCCAACAATTGGGGCTCGCCCGCCGAGCCTCTGTACAGCGCCGGCGGCAGCGGTGAGTACTACGGCTTCATGTATCTTGACGGCGGCTACAAGTTCCGCAGCCAGGAGAGCAGTTGGGAAGCTCCCGACTGGGGCAGCGACGGCACCGAGTGGGGTCTGGCTGTGTTCGGCAGCGACTTCAGCGCCGAGGCCGGCTTCTACCGCGTGGACCTGAGCCTGGTGAATATGAACTTCTCGCTCACTCCGATCTCCTCGATCAGCATCATCGGCACAGTGAACGGCAACTGGGACACCGACACCGACATGACCTTCAACAAGGCCAGCGGCGCGTGGGAGTGCATGGCTACCCTGAACGCCGGTGAGATGAAGTTCCGCGCCAACCACGACTGGGCATGGAACTGGGGCGGCACTGACCTGAGCAACTTCACTCAGGGTGGCGCCAACTACAACCTCGCCGAGGGCGGCACATACTTCATCCAGTTGTTCGCCCGCTGCGACACCAAGGCCTACGCCGTGATCACCAAGCAGTGATTAGACTTTAGTCTGTAAATAATCGTGGTGGCGCACCGCTTTGAGCGACTGCGCCACCACTTTTTTGTAGCGAGGCGTCGCTTTATCGCAATTTATTCGTACCTTTGCACACCACACGTTGTGTGGAGCATAATAATTATGAATTATGCATTATGAATTAAGTTAAAGATGAACGAGCAATTCCTCTCACAACTTTATCTCAAGGACACTGCCTTTGACCGGCTGATGCAGCAGCGCGTTCACAACGTGCTGCTGGTGGCGAGCACCTACGACGCGTTTATCCTCGAGGAGGACGGCCGCGTGGAGGAGCAACTCTTCACCGAGTATGCGAGTCTGAACTTGAGTTCAGCTCCGCGCGTGACGCGCGTGAGCAGTTATGACGAGGCGCGCGAGGCACTCGCCGCCACACGTTATGACCTGATTATCGCCATGCCGGGCGTGGAACTGAGCGCGACATTTGCCGCGGCAAGACGTCTGCGCCAACTTGAGGGCGAGACTCACACGCCGTTTGTGGTGCTCACGCCGTTCTCGCGCGAGGTGTCGCGGCGACTGCTCGGCGAGGACTTGAGTGCGGTCGACTATGTGTTCTCGTGGCTTGGCAATGTGGATCTGTTGCTGGCCATTATCAAGTTGCTTGAGGACCAGATGAACGCGCGACACGATGTGCTGGAGGTTGGCCTGCAGATGATATTGCTCGTGGAAGATAGTGTGAGGTTCTATTCCTCTATCTTGCCCACAATCTATAAGTTCCTGCTGCGCCAGAGCCAGCGCTTCAGCAGCGAGGCGCTCAATGCCCACGAGGGACGACTGCGCATGCGTGGGCGCCCGAAGGTGATGCTGGCGCGCGACTATGAGGAGGCGATGGCTCTCTATGAGGCATACGGCGAGAATATGCTTGGCGTGATCAGCGACGTGTCGTTCAAGCGCGGCGGCGAGAAGGACACGCAAGCGGGATTGAAGTTGGCAGCCGAACTGCGTCGCCGCGACCCGTATCTGCCCATCATTGTGGAAAGCAGTGATGCCGAGAATGAGGCTGCCGTGCTGGAGATGGGCTGCACTTTTGTCGACAAGAACAGCAAGGCGTTGCCGGTTGACTTGGGCAAGGCTATCATGGATAACTTCGGCTTTGGCGACTTCATTATACGCAATCCGGACACCGGCGCCGAGATCATGCGCCTGGCCGACCTCAAAGCCTTGCAGTACCGTATGGGCGACATCCCCGACCGCTCGCTGCTCTACCACGCGCAGCGCAACGATATCTCGCGGTGGCTCTATTCACGCGCCATCTTCCCCATCGCCCAGGTGATAAAGATGCACCGTTTTGTCAACATCGGCGAGGCGCCGGCCGTCAAGCGGCTGTTCAGTGACCTGATTGTGAAATATCGCTTGATGAAAAACCGCGGTCTGGTGGCCGACTTCCGCGCCGACCGTTTTGACAAATACAGCAATTTCGCGCGCATCGGCCAGGGCAGTCTGGGCGGTAAAGGCCGCGGCCTGGCGTTTATCGACTCGATTATCAAGCGTCACCCGGAGTGTGACAACTTTGACGGCATCACAATCTCCATTCCCCACACTGTGGTGCTCTGCACCGATGTGTTCGACGAGTTTATGGAGCAGAACAACCTCTATCCGTTGGCGTTGAGCGATGCTCCTGACGAGGAGATTCTGGCGGCGTTCCAGGCGGCACAGTTGCCGGAGGCGATGCGCGATGACTTCAACACAATCTACGACGTGATGGACGGGCCGATTGCCGTGCGCTCGAGCAGCCTGCTCGAGGATAGCCACTATCAGCCGTTTGCCGGCATCTATGCCACCTATATGGTGCCGCGCCTGAGCGACCGCGACGCCACGGTGAACACGTTGTCGCGTGCGGTGAAGAGTGTCTACGCGTCGGTGTTCTTTGCCGCCAGCAAGAGTTACATGACGGCCACGAGCAACGTTATCGACCAGGAGAAAATGGCGGTGATTTTGCAGGAGGTAGTTGGCCAAATGCACGGCGAGCGGTGGTATTACCCGTCGTTTAGCGGCGTTGCCCGCTCGTTGAACTACTATCCGATTGGTGCCGAGCGGCCAGAGGACGGCGTGTGTGAACTGGCCGTGGGCCTGGGCAAGTATATCGTGGATGGCGGCCAGGCGCTGCGTTTCTCGCCGCGACATCCCCATCACGTGTTGCAAACGAGCACGCTGCAGTTGGCGCTACGCGACACGCAGACGAGTTTTTACGCTCTCGACTGCCTTCCGCAGCATGAGGGCGAGGCCGACGTGCCGGCCGACGAGGGTTTCAATATCGTCAAGCGCGGTGTGCAGCAGGCCGGCGACGCGGGCGAACTGCACTACATGGTGTCGACGTTTGACTACCGCTCCGGCAGTGACCGCCTCGTGCATAGCGACAGCGACCGCGGCCGCCGTGTGGTGACGTTTGCCAACGTGCTCGACCACGGCGTGTTCCCGTTGGCCAAGGCGTTGGACTTTATGCTCACGACGGGTCGCGACGAGATGGACCGCGCGGTGGAGGTGGAGTTTGCCGGCGTGCTGGGTTCTCCGGCCGATGTGGCTTACGGCCGCCCGGGCAAACTCTATTGGCTGCAAATCCGTCCGATGGTCGACCGTCGCGAGATGGTGGCCGACGATGTGCTGGACGTGCCGCCCGAGAGCGTGGTTGTGGCGTGCCACAAGGCCCTTGGTCACGGCGTGATGACCGGTTTGAGGCACGTGGTGCTGGTGAACGACGGCTGCTTTGGCCTTGACGTGAACCGCGTTGTGGCCGGCGAGTTGGCCGCAATCAATGCCGAGATGTCGGCGAGCGGCACTGGCTACGTGCTGATGGGCGTGGGTCGATGGGGTAGCAGCGACGAGGCGTTGGGCGTGCCGGTGCGCTGGGCCGACATCAGCCAGGCGCGGGTGGTGGTGGAGTTGCCGCGGCATGGCGCTCCCATCCAGCCAAGCCAGGGCACCCATTTCTTCCAAAATCTGACGAGTTTCGGTGTGGGCTACTTCTCGGTGGACGAGGCCGACGAGTGCCGCTTGGAGCGCATTACCTCCCGGCCGGTGGTGAAGCGCACTCCCCATGTCACCGTCTATGAGTTGCCCGAGCCCCTCACCGTCACCCTAAACGGCCAGACCGGCCAGGCCGTTATCACCGTGGCGCACCCTTCCTAACGGATTGTGAGATGTCACCTTTGTTTGAATCACTTGTTTTCATTGTCTTATAAATCTTTTTGGCAATTGGAAAAATTATTGCTACCTTTGTGCAACAAAAAACGATAAACTTATGACACAGATATTAGTTACATTGGACAAAGATGAGACTGCACAGCGAATACGTCGCGCAATTGAAATGTTGCGCGGTGTGTTGTCAACGATGGTTTTCCAGACAAGTGATGATGCCGATAGTAAAACCATAAAACAACAAACTTATGTCAAAGAGTCCTTAGAGCGTGCATTCTCACAAGTTCAAAAAGCAAATCAATCAGGACAAAGTCTTCAATCGGCCGATGACTTTATTCGTGAACTTCAAGAAGATGCGTCATTATGAACGTTAGTATCTTATTGTCAGATGAATTCAAACGTCAATTCAAGCGCCTCGCAAAAAAATACAAAACATTGGCAACTGATTTTGTCACGTTCAAGAATGAACTGATGTCTAACCCATTGCAGGGCGTTGATTTGGGCGGAGGAGTTCGTAAGGTGAGAATGTCAATCACATCCAAGCAAAAAGGGAAAAGTGGAGGTGCGCGGGTTATAACGTTTAATGTGGCGCAAAGTGATAATAGTGAAGATGTTGTAATCACTTTGATGACGATATATGACAAGAGCGAACTTTCAAATGTCTCTGATAAGTATATTAAGTGGTTGGTGTCGATAATAAGTGGTACAAATTGATTGATTAAGAATCAATTTTATGGCAGAGGAGAAGGAATTTGACATAAGGCAGGAGCGGCTGAAGAGCGACCAGGACTTTGAGCGTGCGTTACGCCCGATGCGTTTTGGCGACTTTGCCGGCCAAGAGAAGATAATCGAGAACCTGCGGGTGTTCGTCGCCGCGGCGCGAATGCGTGGCGAGGCGTTGGATCATATTCTGTTCCACGGCCCGCCTGGATTGGGCAAGACCACGCTGAGCAACATTATCGCCAACGAGTTGGGCGTGAGCATCAAGGTCACCAGCGGCCCGGTGCTCGACAAGCCCGGCGACCTGGCCGGCCTGCTGACGAGCCTCGACGAGAACGATGTGCTCTTTATCGACGAGATTCACCGCTTGAGTCCCATCGTGGAGGAATACCTCTACAGCGCGATGGAGGACTACCGCATCGACATCATGATTGATAAAGGTCCCGGAGCGAGGTCGGTGCAACTAACGCTCGCGCCGTTCACCCTCATCGGCGCCACAACGCGCAGCGGCCTGCTCACTTCACCGCTACGGGCGCGCTTCGGCATCAACTGCCATCTTGAATACTACGGCCATGAGGTGCTCGAAGGCATCATCAAGCGGTCGGCAAGACTGCTCAGTGTGCCCATCACTGATGATGCGGCTCGCGAGATCGCTATGCGCAGTCGCGGCACGCCGCGCATCGCCAATTCGCTGCTGCGGCGAGTGCGCGACTTCGCGCAGGTCAAGGGTAGCGGCAAGATTGACACCGACATCGCCCGCTATGCCCTCGAGGCGCTGAACATCGACAAGTTTGGCCTCGACGAGATTGACAATAAGATACTCACTACCATTATCGACAAGTTTGGTGGCGGGCCTGTGGGCCTCGGCACGCTCTCCACGGCAATCAGCGAGGATCCGGGCACGGTGGAGGAGGTCTATGAGCCCTATCTGATAAAGGAAGGCTTTATCAACCGCACGCCGCGAGGCCGCGAGGTGACCCAGTTGGCCTATGACCACATGCACCGCAGCCGCCCCGGCCTGCCCGGCAGCCTCTTTGACTAAATCATAGAAACCCTATAATTCCTAGAGTTCCTAGAATTTCTAGATTTCCTAGATTCCCTAGAAAGTTATTGTGAAATTAATATTATGCCATCAATCAAGACCCTTGGCAAGGACACGGCTATGTACGGCATCAGCACCGTGCTGGCTCGTTTCTTGAATTACTTCATAGTTCCTATTCAAACCTATAGCATCGCGGCTCGCAGCGGCGAGTACGGCACAATCACCAATATGTATGCCTACACGTCGCTGGTGCTCCTGCTGCTCATTTGCGGCATGGAGTCGACTTTCTTCTATTTTGTAAATCGTGAGGAAGACGAGGCTCGCCGCCGCAATGTGTTTGCCACGGCGATGACTGTGGTGGGCACGGTGACGGCTGTGTTTCTCGCGGTGGTGTACGGCGGCATCGGGTGGATAGCGCCGGCTATGGGCTATGTCGCCCATCCGGAGTATGTGTTGTGTATGGCTACTGTGGTGGCGATGGACGCGCTGCAGACGGTTCCGTTTGCCCGACTGCGGCAGGAGCGCCGCGGCTGGGTGTATGTGGGCTACAAACTGCTGTTTGTCGTGCTGAGCCTTGTGCTGAACACGGTTTTCTACGTCGTGTTACCGTGGCTCGCCACCAAGTTGCCTGACTCTGTAGGCCGGCTATATGCGTCCAATGGAGTGGACGCATCCTATGCGTTCTATATCAATATCGCCTGCACTACGCTTATCACCGTGCTGATGTACAAAGAGTTCGCGCCGCGCGGCGGCCGTCCCGACGGGGCATTGCTGCGGCAAATGCTGGGCTACACATGGCCGCTGATGATTGTGGCGGTGGCGGGGCAGATGACGCAGTCATTCGATAAAATGTTCTATAACGCTCTCTCGACCGAAGCCGACAGCAACGTGCAGTTGGGTATCTACGGCGCTTGCGCCAAGATAGCCATGTTTATGGTTGTCGCCACACAGGCCTACCGCATGGCTCTCGAGCCGCTCGTGTATGCCAATCGTGGCGACAAGGAGGATCCGTCATTTTTGGGCAACGGCACCAAACTGTTCTTGGTCACGCTGCTGGTGTTTTTCATTGGCATCATGGCGTGGATGGACGTGCTGCGTTACTTTGTGGGCAGAGAGTACTGGGATGGTCTGTTTGTGGTGCCGGTGGTGATGGCGGCCGAGGTGTGCTATGCCATCTTCTTGAATTTCAGTTACTGGTACAAGACCGATAGCGCCGCCGGCAAGGCCAATACACTCTGGGGCGCGTTGTTTTCGCTCACGGGTTGCGCCATCATTGTGGCCGGCAATGTGCTGTTTGTGCCGCGCTATGGCTACGTTGCCTGCGCGTGGGCCTCGCTTGCCAGTTGGGCGGCCGTGATGGTGTTCAGTTATTTGGTGGGAGCCATCAAGGGGCGTCTGCACATGCCGCTGGGCGCGATGTTGACCTATGTTGCTCTGGCGGCGGTCGCCCTATGGGCGGTGATGAGCCTGCCGACGTCGTGGCCGTCGTGGCTGCGCGTGGCGGTCGGCACCGTCATAACCGTGGCCTACGCCGCGTTTGCCATTTGGCGGGAGGGACTCATCGCAACGCTGCGTGCCCGCTGCCGCTGAAAGTCGCGGATTGATTTTAGGAATAAGAAAAACGCCTATCTCATTCTCCAAAAAACGGCATTGCCCTAATATTTTTTTGCTATTTCGATTGCCGTTTGGAAAATTGTGTTTACCTTTGCAATTGGTATAATGGTTTTTGGCACATGAGTACGCAAGACATCAAAACGACAATCGCCGAATATTTCAAGACACAACCCGTCTTGAAAGCATGGTTGTTCGGGTCTTTCGCTCGTGGTGAGGAGACCCCCGACAGCGATATAGACTTGTTGATTGTTCTTGACAATTCGAAGCCTGTCGGTCTTAAATTTTTCGGGATGTTTGAAGACTTAAAAGAACTGCTGGGTCGTAACGTTGATTTAGTAACCGAACGTTCTTTAGCCTCGTTTGCTCGACAAAGTGTTGAACGAGATAGACAACTCATATATGAGAGAGCCAATTAAAGATAGAGATAGACTACGACATATCATTTCTGCAATAGAAAGAATTGAGCGATATATTAGCGGCAAAAGTCATGAAGATCTTGTTGCTGAAGATATGATGTACTATGCGGTTGTCAAGAACATTGAGATTATAGGTGAAGCCGCCAATATGTTGACTCCGGATTTTTTATCTTCTCATGCCGAAACTCCATGGAAGATGGTGAGGGGTATGCGAAACTACATTGTTCATGAATATTTCCAGATTGATGATGAAGTAGTATGGGATGTTGTCACCAACAACCTACCGGAACTTCGAGAGCAGATCACTCGTTATCTTAACGACACCAATTGGGAACAGTGGGAGCAAACCAATGAAGAATAGAATGTAAGGCTTGGCCCTACATTCCGATGCCTTTTACTTGAGAATGTCGATAAAACGCAACAAAAGTGTCGCAAATTAGCGGCACTTTCATTTTTTTGTTGTACCTTTGCGCCGTTGTTTGGATTTTTTACAAAAACAACAGGAAAATTCGCATTATTGTTTAACCTTTTTATCACTAAAGTAAACAACTATGAAGAAATTCTTATTGGTCGCCGTGATGGCTATCATGAGCCTGGGCGCATTCGCACAGCAAGGTCAAGCCGCAGTCGGTATCAACCTCAACGTCTCTCCGTGCTTGGAGAAGGGCGCAAGCCTCACCAACTTTGGTCTCGCTGCCAAGTTCCAGTACAACCTGCTTGACGCCCTGCGTGGCGAGGTGCAGGCCGGATACGATTTCAAGAGCAAGGGTATCGGCGTGTTTACCGGTGCTCTCAACTTCCACTACCTGTTCAATATCGGCGACAAGTTCAAACTCTATCCCATCGCCGGTATCGGTTATGGCAACGTGAAGTACAGCGAGAGCGAGACTTACGAAGGCCACAAATTTTCAGTTTCTGAGTCAGAAGGCAAGTTCCTCGTGAACGCCGGTGTCGGCGGCGAGATTGACATCAACCGCCACTTCGCCGTCAGCCTTGAGGTGAAGTACCAGTACATGAAGCACTTCCAGCGTCTGCCCATCAGCCTGGGTGCCGTCTACAAGTTCTGAACGATTGCTGTCCGATAAAATCCATTAGGATTGTCAAAGTTTGTAGGGCCTCGCCTTGGCGTGGCCGCAAGCGGTGGCAAACGTGAGCCCCGTTAGGGGCGGCAGCTCATAGGCGGGGGCGACAGCCCCCGTGACTATGGCATGAGTTTTCTCAAACAAAGCCCTGTAAGGGCGACAGAAACATGCTGAAACTGTCGCCCATACGGGGCTTTGGTTACTTGTAGGGGCAGAATTTATTCTGCCCATCATGTTTACGGGGGCTATCGCCCCCGCCTATGAGCTGTCGCCCCCTATCGGGGGCTCTTTGCCACGCTAAGGCTGGACCATAGAGTAAGCCCCCCACGGTTTTTTGCCTGTCAACGCCACGGGCAGAATGAATTCTGCCCCTACAAGCCACTGAGATTTCTCAGAACTCTCAGAATTCTCAGAACTCTCAGATTTCTGAGTAGCAGAGGCTATTCCGACTTCACTTGCCAGTCGGCCTCCGGGTCGACGTAGTCCTCGGCCCAGTATTCGTCGCTCCACTCCTTGCTGTCTGGCCCGATCATGCGGCCGGAGCCCTCGGCCCGCGACGGCACAAACTCCTCCTGCTCAGCATCGGCCGGGGTGACGTTCTCAAACAGGAACGCGTCCTCGTCGGCCTCGCGGTGACGCTCGTCGAGGTCGCGCTGGGCGGCCTGCGACGGGTCCACAAGACGGTTGCGCTCGTCGTTAATCGTGCGCCACAGCAAGTCCTTCAACTCGCTCAGGCCACGCTGGGCCACGCTGCTGATAAACACCGTTTCCACTCCCTCGGGCAGTTCACTGCGGCGCATCTCGTCGATGAGTTCGTCGTCGAGCATATCACACTTGGTGATAGCGAGCACGCGCGGCTTGTCGGCCAACTCGGGGTTGAACGTCGTCAGTTCGTTGACCAGCACGTCCCACTCGTGGCGAATGTCATCGCTGTCGGCCGGTATCATGAATAATAGCACCGCGTTGCGCTCGATGTGGCGCAGGAAGCGTAGCCCCAAACCTTTGCCCTCGCTGGCACCCTCGATGATGCCGGGAATGTCGGCCATTACAAACGACTGCATGTCGCGATAGGTAACAATGCCCAGGTTGGGCTCGAGCGTGGTGAACGGGTAGTTGGCAATCTTGGGCTTGGCGGCGCTTATTACCGACAGCAGCGTGCTCTTGCCGGCGTTGGGGAAGCCAACAAGACCCACATCGGCCAGCAGCTTGAGCTCGAGCACCACGGCGCGTTCGATGCCCGGCTCGCCCGGTTGGGCGAAGCGCGGTGTCTGGCGCGTGGCCGTCTTGAAGTGGGTGTTGCCCTTGCCGCCGCGGCCGCCACGCAGCAGGCGCACCACCTGGCCGTGCTCGGTCACGTCACATAGGAACTCACCAGTTTCGGCATCATACACCGCCGTGCCGCACGGCACCTCGACGATGCGGTCCTCGCCCTGCCTGCCGGTCATGTTGTTCTCGCCGCCGGCCACACCGTCGGTGGCGAAGATGTGGCGCTGATACTTCAAATGTATCAGCGTCCACAGGTTGTGGTTGCCGCGCAGCAGCACGTGGCCGCCACGCCCGCCGTCACCGCCGTCCGGGCCGCCCTTGGGGATGTACTTCGCGCGGTGCAGGTGTGCGCTGCCGGCGCCGCCCTTGCCGCTGCGGCACAATATCTTCACGTAATCAATAAAATTGCTCTCTGCCATATTTGTGAAAGGTTTAACGTTGACCGTCGACCGTTTAATGGTACAAAATTACTGAAAAAAAATAATTCCTGGAAAATTATATGGAAATTCATGTCCAATATGCGTGAAAAACGCAGAAATTGTGAATTTGGCAGTAAAAATTGTGAATTTGGCAGTAGAAATTGTGAATTTGGTAGTAGAAATTGTGAATTTGGTAGTCCTTGAAGAGGTTTTTGTTCTACTTTTGTGGCCGAATATCCATTAACCTTAACAAATATATAAATCAAGATGAAGAGATTTTTCATGATGCTTGCGGCGATTGTCGCTGTCGCAGGCATGGCAACGGCACAGACCGAGCAGAGCGACATCGTGAGCGCCACGCTGCAGCATGGCGACGAGACGACAGTGTACTACGGCCAGAACGCCTTCCAGCGCGCCTATAACGACGCTGCCGACGCTGGCGACGTGATCCGCCTGAGCGCGGGCTTCTTCGATGGTATAACCATCCGCAAGAGTGTCGCCGTCTACGGCGTGGGCTTTGAGGGCGATGCCGAGGCAGGCCTGGCAGCCACGCGCACGGGCCGCATTATAGTGACGCAAGACGGTGAGAAAACCAACGGCTGCTACTTTGAAGGACTGCGTATTGAAGGTGACTTTCAAATCAATGGAACGCTAACCAAGAATATTACGGTAGTGAAGTGCCGCGTTACTTCAGCAATGTTTCTTGAAGGCGACACCGAGAACGTCACCTTGCGTCAGTGTATTTTCGGTTATCTGAGGGGCCGCTCTTATTATAGCAATAGTGGCTGGAACAACTGTCTGGCGAAGAACCTGCAGGTGATCAACTGCTCGGTTGGCTCAGTCAACTGGTTCCAAACCGACGAGAACATCCCGAGCACCGTCTTCCTCGACCACTGCCACGTGTATGATAGCAACGGTGCATACGTGTTTACCAACTGTGTGTTCGCCACTACCAACATCGCCGTGGGCTCGACCGCCCGAGGCTGCGTGTTCCCCGGCACGCTCGACGAGACTAAGTACACCGCCGATGGCAACGTCTATAATCGCGCGCTGAGCACCGTGTTTACCGACGGAGTGAACAACATCAACTATGAGAACGACGGCGTGCCGCGCGACCTGATTGTCGCCGACGACCTCGTGGGCATCGACGGCACGCCGATGGGCATACACGGCGGCAACTACAAGTTCAACAAGCTCGCCAACGTGCCGCGCATCCTCTCCTTCGACGCTACCCCCAGCGAGGACGGCAAGAAGGTCACGCTCAACCTCAAGGCCGATGTCCCTAACGCCCGGTAACATTTTTCGTTGTCAGTTGTTCGTTGAGGTATTCTAAGAGTTCTAAGAGTTCTTATCAACGGTTAACCTTATATAAAGATGAAAAAGTTACTATTAATAATGGTGGCGATGTCGGTGGCGATGCTGGCACGCGGACAGGACGCCGTGACGCGTTACCGCTACTGGATTGACAACAACAAGCAGGAAGGTGCGGTGACGGGCGATACCAACGGTCTGCTGTCGCTCGACATCGACATCGACGCGCTCACCACCGGCGTACATCTGCTCACGGTGATGGCGGCCGACAACAACGGCAACTGGAGCGCTCCGGCACGCCGCATGTTCGTCAAGCCCGTGGTGCCCGCCTCGTTTGAATCGGGCAACATCGCTCGTTACCGCTATTGGATTGACAACAACAAGCAGGAAGGTGCGGTGACGGGCGATACCAACGGTCTGCTGTCGCTCGACATCGACATCGACGCGCTCACCACCGGCGTACATCTGCTCACGGTGATGGCGGCCGACAACAACGGCAACTGGACGCCGGCGGCACGCCGCATGTTCGTCAAGCCCGTGGAGGCAGAGCAGTTCGCCGAACATCACATCGCGCAGTGCACTTATTGGTTTGACAACGACCGTTCGACGGCGGTAACCGCCGAGGTCGCCGGCAACCTGCTCGACATCGACATCGACGTGGAAAGCCTGAGCAGCGGTGTCCATATGCTCGATATTATGGTCGCCGATGAGACCGGCGCGTGGTCATTCACGGCAAAGCGCCACTTCGTGCTCATCCGTCCCGAGGAAATCGTGCCCGAGCCCGACCGCCATATCGTGGCCTACGACTACTGGTTCAACTACGGTGTCCACCGCCGCGTGACACTCGACGCTCCGGTGACCACGCTCTCACTCATCGACGTGGAACTGCCCGCCACCGAGGTGCTGCCCAAGACCCTCGCGGGATATGTGTTCGACATCGAGATCCTCACGGCGAGTGTCGCCGGTGCCGAGGTTACCTTTGGCGCCGAGGCTGTCGACGACACGGGTATGCGCAGCGACGCCCGCACGATCACCTTCAACAGCGACCTGACCATCGACCCGCACATGGTGCTGCTCATGCACAAGCAGCCTTACAGCAGCGATGTGCCCGGCCGAGGCGACATGCGCGGCTTCATGATTGACGAGGTGTCACCGAACGCCAACATGACGTTCTCCGTCACGGCTGAGGGCGCAAAAGTCGACATATACGATGCCGACGGTAACAAACTGCGAGTGTCGGTCGAGGCCGGCGAAGACGGCAGCGTCATTCATCGCGTGCGCCCCACGGTGGGTGGCAAAGTCTATGCCCTCGTTTATGACGTCACCGAGCCGGTGGCCGCATTGGACGTGATGTGGCGCGTGGTCTCGTTCTGTGACCTCAACGACGACGGACGCGTGGACGTGGGCGACGTGAACACTGTGCTCAATGATATTCTTAACGGCGCGACCAACATGAACTTCGACGCGAACGGCGATGGCCGCGTGGACGTGGGTGATGTCAACACCATTCTCTCCACCATCCTCAACCAATAGCCGGCTCCGAAACTCGCGTAAAATATCGTAAAATTTCACGTAAAACTCGTAAAAAAATTGCGAGTTTTACGTGATTTTTTTTGAGGGTATTCATAAACGGATTTGTGTTATTGGACAAGATTTAGTATATTTGCGACATGAAAAGAATAACTCTACTGCTTATCGCGGCCCTGGCGGTTGTGACCACGCAAGCCGCCACTGTCGGCAAGGCCGCCTATATCAAGGCGCACCCGCGCTATGCCGGCAACAATTACCAGGCCTATCCTGACAGCGTGCTGCCCGCGCTCACCCCTGCGCCCGATGGCTACACGCCGTTCTTCCTCGACCACTACGGCCGCCACGGCAGCCGCTGGCTGATTAACCCCAAGCAATACTCCCGTCCGGTGGACGCCTTGATGAAGGCCCGCGATGCCGGCAAACTCACCGAGCGCGGCCGCCAAGTGTTCACCACTCTTTGCGATGTGCTCGAGGCCAGCGACAAGCGGCTGGGCGAACTGAGCGACATCGGCGCCGAGCAGCATCAGCGCATCGCACGGCGCATGGTGGCCAATTTCCCGGAAATTTTTTATGACGCTGACGCCACCGTTAGGGCGCGCTCCACTGTCGTTATCCGCTGCATCCTCTCGATGCAGAACGAGGTGGACCAAATCGCCGCGCTCTGCCCCGCGCTGCCAATCGCTACCGACGCCTCCCTCGCCGAGATGTACTATATGAACTACAGCGACCCTGTGGTCAAACCGGTGCGTAAGCAGGCGCGCCCGGCGTTGGAGCCCTACCGCGACAAGTGGCTCCGCTCCAAAACGATGCTCAAGAAACTGTTTACCGACGTCGGTTGGGCCGAGCGGAACATCGACTTGCCCACGTTCACCTCCGACCTGTGGTCTGTGGCCGCCAATATGCAGAGCCATCACGCCTTTGAGAAAACCGACCTGCTCGACATCTTTGGCGACGACCTCTACAACCTGTGGCGCTACGAGAACGCGAGTTGGTACATCACCAGCGGCAATACACCACTCACCGGCGGCCGCGTGCCCTACATGGAGGCGAACCTGCTGCGCAGTCTCATCGAGGACGCCGACCATGCCATCTCCCACGGCAGCACCGGTGCCTCGCTGCGCTTCGGCCACGAGAGCGTGCTGCTGCCGCTCGTCTGCCTGATGAACGTCAACGGTATGGGTTACAGCACGTCTGACCTCGAGACGCTCGACCGCTATTGGACGTGTGCCGACGTTTTCCCCATGGCCGGCAACCTGCAACTCGTGTTCTACCGCAACGCCGCCGGCGACATCCTCGTCAAAGCCCTGCTCAACGAGCGTGAGGCAACGCTGCCGCTGACGCCAGTCACCGGTCCCTACTACCGCTGGGCCGACGTGCGGAACCACTACCTGCGCCTGCTTGCCGACGTGCCCGCCACCCCGGCCCCCATCGAGTAGAAAACCTTAAAACTAAAAATTATAAATTCCCTATAATTTCTAGAAACCCTAGAAAAACTCAAAAACTATGAAACGATTAGTTACCATTTTCACGATAGCCCTTGCGGCACTGGCCGCATCGGCCCTCAATCCGCTTGACGACATCATCGCCAACCCTCGCCGTGCCGCCAGCAACCACTTTGCCTATCCCGTGGGCACCATCGATAGCGTGCCCTCGCTCACGGCCGCGCCTGCCGGCTACGAGCCGTTCTACATCTGCCACTACGGCCGCCACGGCAGCCGTTGGCTCTCCAGCGACAACT
This sequence comes from Muribaculaceae bacterium, assembly GCA_017454355.1. Lineage (GTDB taxonomy): Bacteria > Bacteroidota > Bacteroidia > Bacteroidales > Muribaculaceae > Sodaliphilus. Next base: position 41,481 of record JAFTDD010000073.1, on the reverse strand, counting down.
ACGTCGGCGCCGCCATGCGTGACCTCACGTGGCTCGACAGTGGCCACATGCTCACGCCCGATGGCGAGCGCTTGCTGGCCACAATGCGTATGATTGGGGCCGACAGCGAGCAGCGATTCGGCGACCTCACCGACGTGGGCGCCGAGCAGCATCAGGCCATCGCCTCCCGCATGATGAAGAATTTTCCTGAAGCACTCGGCGGCGAGGCCACCATCGACGCGCGCTCCACGACCGTCATCCGCTGCATCCTCTCGATGCAAAACGCCACCACAACGCTCATGCGCCTCAACCCGCGCCTGCGCATCACCACCGACGCGTCGCTCCACGACATGCACTATATGGGCTGGGGATATGGCGAGGACACGCTGGCCAACCCCATCCGCAAGCAGATGGACTTGATTACCGACAGCCTCTACGCCACGCGCGTGGATGCCTCACGCTTCATGCGCCAAATCGTACGCGACGACATGATGAGCGTCGCTCTGGAGCACATCAACGCCGGCAAACTGATGAAGAACATATTTGACATCGCCGGCAACCTCCAGAGCCACCACTGTTATGACAACTTCACGCTCTACCACCTGTTCACCACCGACGAGTTGTTCACTCTGTGGAAACTGCGCAACATCTTCTGGTACACCCACTGGGCCAACGCGCCGCAAAACGGCAACCGGATGCCCTTTATCGAGCGTGCCTTGCTGCACGACATGATTGAGAAGTGCGACAGCGCTATCGCCCGCGGCGAGCGCGGCGCCTCGCTGCGCTTTGGCCACGAGTCGTGTTTGCTGCCGCTGGCTTGCCTGATGGAACTTGATGATGTCAACTACGACGGCGATGACCTCGACACCCTGCATGAGCATTGGCAAGACTACAACATCATTCCCAAGGGCTGTAACATCCAGATGGTGCTCTACCGTCCCATCGGCAATGAGCGGCCCGACGCGGAGGACGTCCTCGTCAAGGTCCTCCTCAATGAGCACGAGGCCAAACTGCCCGACGGCCACGTCGCCGGCCCGTATTATAACTGGGAAGAACTGTCCCACTACTGGATACACACCCTCTCCCGCCCCACCGCCTGGCCCGAGTGACCTAACTAAAAAAGTTGCTCTTAAACTTTGACAATACACAATTAATCTCTATTTTTGCAGTCAACTTTTATAATATTAAATAATATGGGAGTTTCGATAGATGAAATTTGGGCTAAGGCTCAGCGCCTCACACCTGGTGAGCGATTAACTTTGTCGCGCCGGTTAATAGACAGCATCACTGAAGATGAGGCCGATCGTCGTGTGCGTGTAGAAAATGAAATAAATAGATTCTTCGGTGGGTGGTGTGTTGACGAGCGCAGCACTGAGGATATTATATCACAGATACGTGCCGGCCGCACTACTAATACATTTCCAAATCTATAAGTCCCATGACCAACCTTAAGTATCTGTTAGACACATCAACCTGCATTGAATTGCTTCGCGGTAATGAAAAAGTGCGAAAGATGTGTGTCGAATACAACCAATATTGCTGTATCTCAATAATAACAGCAATCGAGTTGCTTTATGGCGCATATCATGCGCCCCAGCAATATCGCCAACAGGAAATAGATAAAGCCAATCTGCTGATAGATTATTACACCATTGTTGGTATAGACGGCATTGCAGATGCTTTTTCATTTGAGAAAGTTCGTCTGGAGAGTATCGGTCAAATAATTGAAGATTTTGATTTGCTTATTGGGATTTCGGCACGAGAGAATAATTTAATTACAGTAACAAATAATACTCGTCACTTTTGCCGGATTGAAAATCTTCAAATAGAAAATTGGACATAATTGGCAATATAGATTGGTGATTAGGAGCGATAAGGTATCCTGAATCGCAAAATCGATAGGCTGGATTTCTGCATAAAGTTTTCCAAAATAAATTACAATTCTCTGTGAATGAGGGTTGTAATTTTTTATTCACAAGAAAAAGTTTTCCAAAATAGAAATTGTGAAAAACTTTATGTTAAAAAATTTGGTCACAATTATCTGTTGTTGTAACTTCGCAGCCGATTTCGACTAACAACCAAAAACGACTATGATAACAACTGTTTTGAAGCGTGACGGCCGCATCGTCGGCTACAACGAGGAGAAAATCAAGGCCGCAATCCGCAAGGCGATGCTCGCCACGGAGGCCGGCGAGGACGAGGCTCTCATCCAGCGCATCGCCGACCGCATCGGTCAGCGCGGCCGCAGTCAGATGAGCGTCGAGGAAATCCAGGACATGGTGGAACTCGAACTCATGAAGAGTCCGCGCAAAGAGGTGGCGCGATGCTACATCGGCTATCGCCAGAAGCGCAGCGTGGCCCGGCGGGCCAAGGTGCGCGACATGTTCCTCGAAATTATCAACGCCAAGAACAACGACATCACGCGCGAGAACGCCAACATGAACGCCGACACTCCTGCCGGCATGATGATGAAGTTCGCCAGCGAGACCACCAAGCCGTTTGTCGACGACTACCTGCTCAGCGAGGAGGCCGCCGACGCCGTGCGCCATAACTACCTGCACATTCACGACAAGGACTATTACCCGACCAAGAGCCTGACGTGTGTCCAGCACCCGCTCGACAAGATTTTGAGTGGTGGCTTTATCGCCGGCCATGGCGAGAGCCGTCCCGCCAAGCGCATCGAGACAGCCAGCGTGATGGCCTGCATCACCATGGAAACTGCCCAAAACGAGATGCACGGCGGTCAAGCCATCCCCGCCTTTGACTTCTACCTCGCTCCGTTTGTGCGCAAGTCGTTTATCGAGGAACTGAAAATCCTCGAGACGTTGGGCGGCACCGACCTCACCGACTGCTACGATATGCACCTCGACGACTATATCGCCAAACCGCTCGACGGCCTCGAGGGCACGCAGCGGCTAGTGCAGCACGCCATCAACCGCACCGCCTCGCGCGTCCACCAGGCCATGGAGGCCTTTATACACAACATGAACACTATCCACAGCCGTGGCGGCAACCAGGTGGTGTTCAGTTCTATCAACTACGGCACCGACACCAGTGCCGAGGGACGCTGCATCATCCGCGAACTGCTCAACAGCACCTACGAGGGCGTGGGCGGAGGCGCCACAGCCATTTTCCCTATCCAAATATGGAAAAAGAAACGCGGAGTGAGTTACCTGCCCGGCGACCCCAACTATGACCTCTACCGCCTTGCCTGCAAGGTGACCGCGCGGCGCTTCTTCCCCAACTTCGTCAACCTCGACGCCACCTACAACCAACATGAGATGTGGCGGGCCGACGACCCCGAGCGATACAAATATGAGGTGGCGACAATGGGCTGCCGCACCCGTGTGTTTGAAAACCGCTTCGGCGACAAGACGTCCATCGGCCGCGGCAACCTCTCGTTCTCAACAATCAACATCGTGCGCCTGGCAATCGAGTGTATGGGCATCGACGACAAACAGGAGCGCATCGACGCCTTCTTCGCCAAACTGGACAGCGTGCTTGAGATTACCGCCCGTCAACTCGATGACCGCTTCAACTTCCAGAAGACGGCCATGGCCAAGCAGTTCCCGCTGCTCATGTCGCAACTGTGGACCGGCGCCGACAAACTCAAGCCCGAAGACCGCGTGGAGAGCGTCATCAATCAAGGGACCCTCGGCATCGGCTTTATCGGCCTCGCGGAGTGTCTGATCGCGCTCACCGGCAAGCACCACGGCGAGAGCGACGAGGCGCAGCAATTAGGGTTGAAAATCATCGGCTATATGCGCGAGAGGGTCAACGACTTCAGCGAGCGCTACCACCACAACTACAGCGTGCTCGCCACGCCCGCCGAGGGCCTCGCCGGCAAGTTCACCAAGCGCGACCGCAAGGACTTCGGCAGTATTCCCGGCGTGACCGACAAGGACTATTACACCAATAGCAACCACGTGCCAGTCTATTACCACTGCTCGCCCAAACACAAGGCTGAGGTGGAGGCTCCCTACCACGAGATCACGCGCGGCGGACACATCTTCTATGTGGAGATTGACGGCGACGCCACCCACAACCCCGACGCCATCAGCGATGTCGTCGACCTCATGGACCGCTACAACATGGGCTACTGCAGCGTGAACCACAACCGCAACCGCTGTATGGACTGCGGCTATGAGGACGCCACCGACGGCCTCGAGGTGTGTCCCAAGTGTGGAGGCACCCACATCGACCGCCTGCAGCGCATCACCGGCTACCTCGTCGGCACAACCGACCGTTGGAACAGCGGCAAACTCGCCGAACTCCGCGACCGCGTCGTCCACAAATAAGTAAACAGCTATCTAATAACGTGCTACGTGCTACGTGCTACGTGCTACATGCTACATGCTACATGCTATTACGTGTGATTGATATAGTGGCCGGCACAAGTGTCGACGGGCCACACCTCAGGACGAGCATCTATCTGGCCGGATGCGCCCATCATTGCCCCGGTTGCCACAATCCGCAGTCGTGGGACCCGCACGCCGGCCATGAGATTGCCGTCAGCGACCTGCTAGATGTGATTGCCCGCGAGGAGATGCCCGTCACCCTCAGCGGCGGCGACCCGCTCTTTCAAGCCGAAGGCATCGCCGCCCTTACCCGCCTCCTCAAAGACCGCCATAAAACAAGTTCCCCTCCTTGTAGGGCCTGGCCTTGGCCTGGCCCTACGGGGCGGCGGTGGGGGGAGGACCCACGGGGGGTGGGGGAGGCCGACATCTGGCTCTACACCGGCTATCGTTGGGAGCAGATTGTTGCTACGCCACGGTTGCTCGACGCTGTGAGCAACGTTGACGTCGTCGTCGACGGCCCCTTTGTCCAATCCCTGCGCGACACCACGCTGCTGTTTCGCGGCTCCTCCAACCAGCGCATTATCGATGTTGCCGCCTCCCTCGCCTCCGGCACAGCCATCCCTCTATCCCTCGATTAACCCCTTATAGCCCCTAACGAGGGCTCATGTTGTCAACGTTGGCCGGACTCTAAAAAATGTTTTTCGGAGATTTACGAGAGAGAGAACCGCGAATTATGCGAAATTAACGAATTGTATTTTCGACTACAACCCGCTTTGGCGAGTTGCACAAACCTCGTCAGAGGTTTTACGAGAACCCCAGGTTGGAGCGAAGCGACTACCTGGGGCTTGGAGCACGATAATACACTGTGCTACCTCGAAGAGGTTGCACCTTCTCGTGGGAGTGTGCAACCTCTTCGAGGTAGCACAGTGTGAGAGGAGTCCTGCGGCCCCCCAGGTAGCCACCTGGCGGTGTCAACCTGGGGTTTTTGTAAAACCCACTACCGTGGGTTGGGCAACATTAGAAAATATGTCTTCTGTGTACATTGTGTAATGTTCTCTTTTGTCCTCTTCTTTTTGTTCTTTTGACTTTTTCCTCTTGTTCTCCTGTCTTTTGTTCTTTTGTCTTGTTTCGAGGGAGGGGTGGGCAATAAATCGGGGGGCGGTGCGTTATAATTTGCGAGATGAAACATTTGTCGCGGTTACATATCGTCACATTTGTCGCGGTTGTTGCCTGCATGATTGCCGGCGGCGGCCGCGCCGCAGCCCAGGTGGACGCCATGCTGACGCAGTTTGCCACCGTGCCGGCCTACTATAACCCGGCGGCGACGGGTCGCACCGATTTTATCCACATCACGGCCGGCAGCCGGTTGCAGTGGGTGGGCATCACCCACGCGCCGATGACGTTTATGGCCATGGCCGACATGCCGTTCAAGTTCTTGAACCGCCGATGGGGCGTGGGCGTGAACCTGCGTCAGGAGTCGATGGGCCTCTATAGCGGCATCAACGCCGGAGTGCAGTTGTCGTGGAAGAAGAAGATGCTGGGCGGCACGTTGAGCATCGGCATCCAGCCGGGCATCGTGACCGAGACGTTCAAGGGCAGCAAGATTTTCATTCCCGAGGTCGAGGGTGATGAGGCTCACAGTTCGACCGACGAGGCGATTCCCAACACCGACGTGAGCGGCACGGCGTTTGACATCGCCGCGGGCATTATGTTTGAGCACAAGTGGTTTTGGACGGCGATTTCGAGCACCCACATCAACGCGCCGAGCGTCACCCTCAAGACCGAGGGCAACGAGGATAACCTCTACGAGTTCAACACCGGCCGCCTGTATTATTTCATGGCCGGCAGCAATATTCCGATTAAAAACACGTTATTTGAATTGCAGCCCTCGGTGATGGTGGGCACCGACTTCAAGGCATTGTCGCTGGCCGCCACTTTCAAGGCCCGCTACAAAAAGTTCATCAGTTTTGGTGTCGGCTACCGCCACAACGATGCCGTGAGCGCGATGATTGGCGTTGACATCAAGAACTTCACCGTTGGCTACGCCTACGATTATCCCATCTCGGCCCTCAGCCGGGTGACGCACGGCAGTCATGAACTGTTTGTGAGTTACAACGTGAAACTCGATATGGGACCGAAGAACCGCAACAGCCACCGCAGCATCCGGTGGATGTAGAGGGCGGTGATTCTAAGAGTGCTAAGAAATCTAAGAAATCTAAGAGTTCTGAGAAATCTAAGGACGCTAACGACTAATGACTAACGACTAACGACTATATAATGAAAGGACAATATTTAGCGATAACGGTAATTGCCGCGAGCGCGCTGATGGTGAGTTCGTGTGGCGCGTTGCGCGGCAGCAAGTCGGGCGGCGGCGAGGTGACCGGCATCGGCGCGGCGACCTATACCGAGCCCACGCCTTACGGCATGGTGCTGGTGGACTGCGGCTCGATGCGCGAGGGACCCGACAAGCGCGACAGCGTGTGGGGCCTGGACAGCACGGCCCACGGCGTGAGCGTGGACGCGTTCTGGATGGACGAGACCGAGGTGAGCAACGCCAAGTACAAGCAGTTTGTCTTCTGGGTGCGCGACTCCATCATCCGCGAGCGTCTGGCCGACCCCGCCTACGGCGGCAACGAGGAGTTCAAGATTGAGGAGGACAAGGACGGCAACCCCATCACGCCGCGCCTCAACTGGAACAAGGCCATCCCCTGGAAGAACCCCAGCGAGGACGAGGAGCGCGCTATCGAGAGCGTCTACCGCACCAACCTGATTACCGGCAAGAAGGAACTCGACCCCACGCAACTCAACTACCGGTATGAGATTTACAACCTCACGGAGGCCGCCAAGCGCCGCAACCGCTTTGACGCCACGCGTCGCGACTACAACACCGACCACGAGGTGGACAACACCCTGCCGATGATCAGCAAGGACACCGCCTACGTCGACGATGAGGGCCGCATCGTGCGCCAGACCATCACGCGCCAGCTGCAGAGCGACTACGACTTTGTCAACACCTACATTGTCAATATCTATCCCGACACAACGTGCTGGATTAACGATTTTGACAACGCCTATAATGAGCCTTACGTGCGTATGTACTTCGCCAACGGCAACTACAACAACCACCCGGTGGTGGGCGTGAGTTGGGAGCAGGCCAACGCCTTCTGCGTGTGGCGCACCGAGTACCTGCGCAAGGCGCTCGGCAAGGAGGGCATCTATATTGAGCCTTACCGCCTGCCCACCGAGGCCGAGTGGGAGTTTGCCGCGCGCGCCGGCATCAACAAGAACAAGTATCCGTGGGAGGGCGACCTGCCGCTGACCGAGGAGGACGGCTGCTTCTACGCCAACTTCAAGCCTCAGGAGGGCAACTACGTGAAGGACGGCAGCATCATCACCTCGCCCGTGGGCACTTATCAGCCCAACGACTTCGGCCTCTATGACATGGCCGGCAACGTGAGCGAGTGGACCTCGACGGCCTACACCGAGTCGATTGACCGCATGACGAGCGACCTCAATCCGGAGTATCGCTACTATGTGGCGCAGGAAGACCCCTATAATATGTCGCGTAAAAACGTGCGCGGCGGCTCGTGGAAGGACGTGGCTCACAATATCCGCGGCGACATCCGCATGTGGGAGTACCAGAACGAGCAGCGCAGTTACATCGGCTTCCGCTGCGTGCGCACCAAGGTGGGCTTCGGCAAGAGCAAACGCAAGAACTGACTAAAAGGTTGAGCGTTGAGATGTTGAGGGGTTGAGCCTCGCGCTATCGCGCTCGGTAATAATACATTTCTTACCATTTGCTTCAGTAAATGGCTCAACCTCTCAACCCCTCAACCTTTCACTAAAACGAAAAACTAAAAACGACAACTACTATGGGTCGAATTAAAAGATATAAGAACATCGTTGAGAAGTTCCTCTCGGGCGAGAGCGGACAACGGTTCTTCAACTTCGCTTACAGTATCGGCGCCGCTGTTGTGATTTGGGGCGCACTGTTCAAAATTCTGCACTTGCCAGGCGGTAACACTCTGCTGTCAATCGGTATGGGCACCGAGGTGCTTATGTTCTTGCTGACGGCCTTTGACCGTCCGGAGCAGCAATACCACTGGGAGGAAGTGTTCCCCGTGCTGGCCTCACACGACGAGGAGGACCGTCCGGACTTTGAGGGCGGCCAAGGCGGCGGTGTGGTAGGCGGCGTCGTGGGTGGCGTCGTTGGCGGTGGCGGCATCGTCATCGGCGGCGGCACCGGCGGCGGTGAGGCCGTTGAGGGTCAAGGCGGCACCGGCGGCCAGGGCGGCACGATTAACGTGACCGTCACCGGCGACCAGGCGCGCGCCGCGGCCGGTATTCCCGCCGGCATCGACCTCACGCCCGAGGACACCCAGTCGCTGAGCGAGAGCATCGCCAAGATGGCCGCCGCCAGTGACCAACTCTCGCGCATGGCCGAACTGACCGACGCCACGCAGCAGTACCTGAGCCAGATGGCCACAATCAGCGAGCAGATGCAACGCCTGGCAACGACCACCACCGCCCTGAATGAGGTGAGCGAGACACTGCTGCAGAGTTACCACGCCATTACCGACAACAGCGCGTCAATCACCGAGAGTTCCACCGGCTATGTCGACCAGATGCAGGCCCTCAACCGCAACATCAGCGGCCTGAACACCATTTATGAGATCCAACTCAAGAGCATCAGTTCGCAAATCAACGACATCGACCGCGTGAACCGCGGTTTGAAGGATATCCGCGACATGTATGAGAAGTCGGCCGCCGAGAGTGCCCACTACTGTGACGAGACCGAGAAGATGGCCCGCTACATGAAGCAACTCAACAGCGTCTATGAGCGCATGATCAAGGCAATGACCATGAACATGTACCGCCCGATGCCCGGCGCCGGTCCCATGCCCGACGCTCCCGATGCGACCCTTGATAATTCCCTCCAAAACGACAACGCATAGCAAGGGGAGAATTAATTATGCATTGTGAATTAAGAATTATGCATTAAACGTAATGGCAACAGGTAAAAACCAGTCAGTAGGCCGCATGTCGCCTCGCCAAAAGATGATCAACCTGATGTACATCGTCCTCACGGCGATGCTCGCGTTGAACGTCTCCAGCGATGTGCTCAACGGTTTCAGTCAGGTCGAAGATGGCCTGACGCGCACCGGTCGCACCCTGACGGCACGCAACCAGTCGCTGCTGGCCCAACTCGAGGAGTTCAACAAGAAGAACCCCGAGAAGGGCAAGCCATGGCTCGACAAGGCCAACCAGGTGAGGCAGACGACCGACCAACTGTTCAACTATATAGACTCTCTAAAACTCGAAATCGTCACCGTGGCCGATGGCGACGATGCCGACGTGCACAACATCGTCAACAAGGACAACCTGGACGCCTCGTCGATGGTCATGCTCGACGCGCGCGGCGGCAAGGGTGAGCACCTGAGGCTGCGCATCGACCAGTATCGCCAATACATCACCTCGTTTATCAGCGACGAAAACAAGCGCAAGAATATCGAGGGTGCGCTATCGACAACTCCCGTCCAGACCGGCGCGGGTGACGAGGGAGACAACAAGAAGTGGGAGGAGGTGATGTTTGAGAACATGCCCACCATCGCCGCCGTCACTTTGCTGAGCAAAATCCAGAACGACGTGCGCTACGCCGAGGGAGAGGTGCTCAACCAAATTCTCGACAACGTGGATATGGGCGACCTGCGTGTGAACTTGGTGAACGCGTTTGTCGTGCCGCAGTCGCGCATCGTGATGCGCGGCACCAAATATAGCGCCAACATCGTGCTGGCGGCTGTCGACACTACCCAACGGCCAATCGTCTATGTTGGCGGCACGCGGCTTGGCAACGACCGCGGTCTCTATGAGGTGGGCACCAGCAAGGCCGGCAACTACGACTACAGCGGCTACATTGAGGTGCTGGGCCGTGACGGCGAGATTACGCGCCGTGACTTCAAGTCGTCCTACACCGTTATCGACCCGTTGGCCACGGTGAGCGCCACAATGATGAACGTGCTCTACGCCGGCATCGCCAACCCCATCTCGATTGCCGTGCCGGGCGTGCCCGAGGGCTCTATCTCGGCCACGATGACCAACGGTAGCCTCACCCGCCAGGGCAACGCCTGGGTGGCCCATCCTACACAGGTGGGGGCCGAGTGTGTCATCACCGTCACCGCCGAGATGGACGGTCAGCGCACCAGCGTGGGCACCACCTCGTTCAAAGTGCGCAAACTGCCCGACCCGACGCCCTATATCGCCTATAAAGACGACAAAGGCCAACCCAACCAGTACAAGGGAGGCCGAGGCTTCTCGAAAGCATTGCTGCTCGGTGCCGGCGGCATCGGTGCCGCAATCGACGACGGCATCCTCAATATTGAGTATCAGGTGCTAAGTTTTGAACTCGTGCGCTTCGACCAGATGGGCAATGCCCTTGTGGAGCGCGCGCAGGGCAATCGCTTCTCGGAGCGTCAGGTGAGCGCCATCAAGCAGTTGCAGCGCGGCAAGCGCATTTATATCAACCACGTGCAGGCCAAGGGACCCGACGGTATCACCCGCGACCTGCCCACCTCAATGGAGATTATCATTAACTGAAAGGTTTAGAGGTTTAGCGTTGAGAGGTTGAGCCATTTGCTATCGCAAATGGGAATAATTGTAGGGCCTGGCCTTGGCCTGGCCGCAAGTAGTGACAAAACTATTATCCCCGAGCGCTATAGCGCGAGGCTCAACCCCTCAACTCTCAACCCCCAACCTTTCAAAACGATTATAATAATGAAAGCAATCAAGATATTTCTCGCAGCAATATTTCTCGCAAGCGGCGTCACCGCCACGGCACAGGTGGTCAAGAAAGCTGATGCCGACCGCAAGAAGAAAGAAGACGCAGGAGTGCAAGTCACCGACCGTCAGCAGAGTTTCTACGAGGTGAAAGAGATTAGCGACGCCGACTTGGAGTGGATGAAGATTGTCTATCGCCAACTCGACCTCACCGTGGGGCGCAACCCGGCGCTCTACTACCCGGAGATGCCCAATGCCGACGGCCAAAATCTCTTCTTCATCATCATGCGTCTGCTGGCCGATGGCAAGATTAAGGCCTACGAGTTCCTCGACGGCCGCGAACTCTTCACGCCGGAGTTTGAGATTAAGGTGGGCGATATGCTCGACAACCAGCACATCATGTACACCGAGGCCAAGGGCAGCACAGAGAAGAGCCCGCGCTACACCATCGAGGACAGCGACATCCCTTCCAACGAGGTGCTCTCCTACTATATTATCGAGAAGTGGGAGTTTGACCGTCGCTCCAACCGCACCCGCACCAGCGTGGAGGCCCTCTGCCCGGTGGCTCACCGTATGGACGACTACGGCGGTGAGGCGTTGCGTTACCCCATGTTCTGGGTCAAACTCAACGACATCCGTCCTTATCTGGCTCAGCAGTATGTCTTCACTGACGACGACAACAACCTGCCTCGCTACAACCTCGACGACTTCTTCAAATTGGGTCTCTACACCGGCGAGATTTACAAGACCAAGAATATGCGCAACCTCACGCTGATGCAGCAGTTCCCCGAGGACGCGGCCCTCAAGCACGCCCAGGACAGCATCGAGTATCGCCTGCAGTCGTTCAACACCGACCTTTGGGTGCCCGCCCGCGAGCAACTGCAAGCCATGCGCGACGCCAAAAACAAAGAGGCTGTTGACGCCGACGGTGACGGCGAGCCCGACGAGAAAGTGGACGGCGAGAGTGCCGACAAGAAGAAAGAGGAGGCAACACCGCGCACCACCAAGCGCGGCGCCGACAAGAAGAGCAACGTCAAGCAACGCAAACCCAAGCAGGTCAAGGCAAAAGCAGCGGCCAGCCGCAGTGTGCGCAACCGCAAGCGATAAACAACCCGCTTAAGCGGGTTGCACAAACCTCGTTAGAGGTTTTACAAGAACCCCAGGTTGGAGCGAAGCGACTACCTGGGGGCATGAAGCGAGATAAAGCACGACGCTACCTCGAAGAGGTTGCACCTTCTCGCAAAATGGTGCAACCTCTTCGAGGTAGCACACAAATATCGCCGCTCGTCACCCCCAGGTAGCCACCTGGCGGTGTCACCCTGGGGTTTTTGTAAAACCCACTTCGCGGGTTCGTGTAACCCACTATCGTGGGTTTGAACGGATTATAAACTTTAGATATATGGAAAAACCATTGATACTCATCAGTAATGACGACGGCATCGGCTGGCAGGGCATCCGCACCCTCACCGATACCGTCCGCCAATTATATCCCGACGCCGATGTCGCCGTTGTGGCTCCGCTCCACCATCAGAGCGCCAAGTCGAGCGCAATCACCGTTGGTATGCCGCTCATTGCCAACGTCAGACATGACGAGCCTCACTACCGTGTCATCGCCGTTGACGGCACGCCGGCCGACTGCGTCAAACTCGCCATCTCCAAGTTGCTGCCACGGCATCCGGACGTCGTGCTCACCGGCATCAACCACGGCTTTAACAGCGGTACCAACACCATTTACAGCGGCACGATGGGCGCGGCTCTCGAGGCCGTCATCCACCACGTGCCTGCCGTGGCCTTCAGTTATAGCGAGTTCAGCCCTGACTGCGACATGACCGTCTGTGTTCCGGTTATCAAAGAAGTGCTGTCGCGCGTGCTGCCCGCTATCGAGGCCGGCACGTTCCCCAAGGACATCTGCCTCAACGTCAATGTGCCCAAGGTGGCTTCTGCCGACGAGTTGCGCGGCATCGTCGTCACCAAGGCCGACGTGGGCCGCTGGGTGCATGAGTTTGAGGAGCAAGTGGACCCCTACGGCCGCACCATCTATTGGACCAAAGGGCACTACACAGCCGGCGATGCCGACGACCACGACACCGACACCTACCTGCTCGGACAGGGCTACGCCACTATTGTCCCCTGTCAAGTCGACCAAACCGCCCTGGGCGCCATTGCCGCGATTGCCGCGCTGATGACTTAATTTACCGAAGTATTGCTTAGGAGGTTAACGTCAATTTACGTCTATGACAACGTCAATTCACGTCTAAAGTAAAAAATTGTCGAAAATAGACGTCGTTATAGACGAAAATAGACGCGAAACAATTTTTTTATAGCGCTTTTTTCATTTTTTACCGAATTATTATATCAACGAAAAACGAAATATTTCGGATAATTTGTGAAAAAATTTGGTGGGTTCAGGGAAAAGTTGTACCTTTGCAACCGCATTTTTCCGAAAGGCACAGTTAAGTGTGGTAGCCATTAGGCGCCACCGCCGTACGGGTTAACTTTTAAAAGTTTCTATTTCAACAATGTACGCAATTGTAGAGATTCAGGGTCAGCAGTTCCGCGCCGAGGCCGGCAAGAAACTGTTTGTCCACCATCTGAACGGCAAGAACGAGGGCGACACCGTCGAGTTTGACAAGGTGATGCTCATCGACGCCGAAGGTCAGGTCACCGTGGGTGCTCCCACCATTGCCGGCGCCAAGGTCGTTGCCGAAGTCAAGCAACCCCTTGTCAAGGGCGAGCACATCATCGTGTTCAAGAAAAAGCGCCGCAAGGGTTATCGCCGCTTGAACGGTCACCGCCAGCAGTTCTCGCAGGTAGAGATCAAGGAAGTTATCGCTTAAACAACCACTATTAATTCACAACGATTATGGCACACAAAAAAGGTGTAGGTAGTTCGAAGAACGGACGCGAGTCAGAAAGCAAGCGACTCGGCGTGAAGATTTATGGTGGTCAGTTTGCCCAGGCAGGCAACATCATCCGCCGCCAGCGCGGCACCCAGCACCGTCCGGGCAAGGGCGTTGGCATGGGCAAGGACCACACGATTTATGCCCTGATTGACGGCATCGTGGAGTTCCAGAAGCGCGCCGGCCACACGTATATCAACGTGGTGGCTCAGCCCGAGGCATAGGCGTGAGTGCAAAAAGATTTGCACAATTCACTCAAATTAACGTGAAACATCGTTGATGTTTCACGTTTTTTTTGTTACTTTGCAAATTCTTAATGAAAGGTTGAGGGGGTGAGCGTTGAGAGGTTGAGCCTCGCGCTATCGCGCTCGGGGATAATACATTTCTTCCCATTCGCATCAGTGAATGACTCAACCTCTCAACCCTCAACCTCTCAACCCTCAACCGCTCAAAATAAATTAACAATGAAAAGGAATGCCTTGGGCCGCGGGCTGGACTCGCTCATCTCGATGGACGATGTGCAGACGGGTGGCTCGTCGGCAATCACCGAGATTGCCATAGACAAAATCACTCCCAATCCCGACCAACCGCGTCGCACATTTGACGACGAAGCACTCGAGGAATTGGCAACCAGCATTCGTGAGTTGGGCATCGTCCAGCCGCTCACACTGCGCTCCACCGGCGCCGATGTTTACCAGATAATCTCGGGTGAGCGCCGCTACCGTGCCGCGAAACTTGCCGGCCTGACAACGGTGCCGGCGTATGTGCGCACTGCCGACGACACCGAGGTCACCGAGATGGCTCTCATCGAGAATATACAGCGCGAGGACCTCAACGCCATCGAAATCGCTCTCGCCTTCCGCAAACTGATCGACCAGTATAACCTCACCCAAGAGCGACTGAGCGAGCGTATCGGCAAGAAGCGCACGACAATCGCCAACTTCTTGCGACTGCTCAAATTGCCGGCCGAGGTGCAACTGGGTCTGCGTGACCGCACCGTTGATATGGGTCATGCCCGAGCGTTACTCTCTATCGACAAGCCGTCGCTGCAACTCAAACTCTATAACCGCATTCGCAAGGAAGGGCTGAGCGTGCGACAGGTGGAGCAGTTGGCCAAGGAATATCAGGCGGCCGATGAGGCCGGAGAGCGTGTGCCGGGCGCAAAGAGCCGTGGCACGTCGCGCCGCAGCCACGACTATGACGTGTTCCAGAAACATTTGCAAGCCTCGTTTGGCGTGCCGGTGCGCTTCTCGCTTGCCGATAACGGCAAAGGCAAGATTACATTCCCCTTTGCCAACGAGGAGCAACTGCAACACATCATCGACATCTTTGACCAAATCCGGCAACAACAATCCTGACCCGGCCATGCGACAAGCCTTGCTGCTCATAATCCTGCTCGCCGCCTTTGCCACCTCCGGCTCGGCCTTTACCATGCCGCAAGTGGCCGACAGCCTCGCCACGAGTGCGCCGGTCGACAGCCTTGCCGCGCGACATCGCCGCCAGGCCGTCACCGTCAGGCCTGACGAGGGAAGTGGGGTGCGCGTGGTGAACATTGAGGGCGATACATTGTTGCTGGACATGAGCGCCGACTCCATCGCGCGCCTTGAGGGATATGTCATCCTTGACGACAGCACTGCCACAAAGGCCAAGGCGGCCATCGACGGCAAGAAAATATTCAATCCCGACCCCAAGCGCGCTATGTGGCTCTCGATACTCTGCCCCGGACTGGGACAAATCTATAACAGGCGCTACTGGAAGTTGCCGATCATCGTGGGTGGCTTCGTCGGCCTGGCCTATGGCACGACGTGGAACAACCGCATGCTGCAGGACTACCGCCGCGGCTACCGCGACATTATGGACGACGACCCCGACACGCGCAGTTATATGAACTTCTTTGCCCCGACGGTGAAAGAGGAAGACTTGGATCCGGAGTGGATCAAGAACGCGATGCGCAACAAGCGCGATTATTATCGCCGCTATCGCGACATCTGCATCATCGGCATGGTGGCGGTCTATCTGATAAATGTTATCGACGCATACGTGGACGCGTCGCTGGCCCACTTCGACATCTCGCCTGACCTGTCGATTGACGTGCGGCCGGCGGCCATCGGCAGCGACCAACGTGCCATTGTGGCGGATAACCGCCTGCCGGCAGTGGGACTGCAATGCGCCGTCACCTTCTGAAAGGGTGATAGGTTGAGCGTTGAGAGGTTGAGCCATTTGCTGGCGCAAATGGGAATAAATGTAGGGCCTGGCCTTGGCCTGGCCGTCACCGAGACAAATTGAATGAGAATTAACGACAATCCTAACTTTACACCCCTCCTTCAAGAGGGGCAGGGGGAGGACAAAACGATAAACAAGATATGACAAGAAAGAGAACGATATTGACATTGGCAGCCGCCGCGATGCTGACCACAGCGTGGGCCGCACCGCGCAATAGCAACATCCTGTCGCTCAAGCATAGCATCACCGACAGCGAAATCGTGCCGCCCGAGAGTTTCGAGACCGACACCCACCGGCTGATGAACAACTGGTATATGCGCAACTATGTGGAGATTGACGACGACATGATTACGCGCGGTGCCGACAAGAAAGTGAGCGACGAGGAATACACCAAGCGCCTGCAGGCGATGCCCACAACAATCGAAATGCCGTTCAACAGCATCGTCAAGCAGTATATCGAGATGTATCTCTACAAGAAGACTCGCCTTGTGGAGGAGATGGTGGCCATGAGCCACTACTATATGCCCATCTTTGAGGCGGCTCTTGAGCGCCACCACATGCCGTTGGAACTGAAGTATCTGCCGGTGATTGAGAGTGCGCTCGACCCGACAGCGACCTCTCGCACCGGCGCCGGCGGCTTGTGGCAATTCATGCCCGGCACCGGCAAGGGCCTCGGACTGGAACTGAACTCGTTGCTTGACGAGCGTCGCGACCCCCACAAGAGCAGCGAGGCGGCTGCCGTTTACCTTAATGACCTCTATCAAATCTATAATGACTGGTCGCTGGCAATCGCGGCCTATAACTGCGGACCGGGCAACGTCAACAAGGCCCTGCGGCGTGCCGGCGGCTCGGGCAAGCAGGACTTCTGGGACGTCTATTACTATCTGCCCAAGGAGACGCGTGGATATGTGCCATGCTTTATCGCCGCTTGCTATGTGATGACCTATTATCAGAAGCACGGCCTCAAACCGGCGCTGATGAAGAAGGCGCTTGTCACCGACACCATCTGCGTCAGCCGCCGTATCCACTTCGACCAAATCAGCCATGTGCTCAACATCCCGATTGATGAGTTGCAGGTGCTCAACCCGCAGTATCGCGCCAATATCATTCCGGGCGACTACAACGAGTGTACGCTCATTCTGCCGTCACAACAGGTGAGCAGTTTTATCATGAGTCAAGACAGTATCCTGGCATACAAGGCGTCGACCTACACGCCGCGCGCCACAGCCGAGCCCGGCGGCTCGCGCGAGAGCAGCGCCGAAGCCGACACTGACGACAGCCGGCAACAACAGTACACCGTCCGCTATGAGCACACCGAGGGCAAGCACCGTGTGCGCCGCGGCGAGAACCTGGCCTCGGTGGCGGCAGCCTACGGGATGTCGCAGGATCAACTGGTGAACATGAACCCCTCGCTCAAACGCAGCAAGAAAGTGCGCCGCGGTCAAATCCTGCGTGTGATGACCACCCGCAAGGTCAAGGTGCCGGTGGAGCAGGAAACGGCCCAAGCGACCCAAACTGCAGAGGGTGGCTCCACTCCAACCGAGCAGGAGCAAATCAACGAGGTTCTTGACGTGCAGAAGGAGGCCATCCAGCGTGCGTCGCATGCCGGTTCATATCATGTTGACGTGGATGGCGGTGACGATGATGACGATGACGACGTCCGTCAGGCGCGTGCCGACAAGCGCACCGATAAGCGTGTTGACAGGCGCGCCGACAACCCCAAGCGCACACGCGAACAGCGTCCGGCCGCCCCGCGCACAGTCAGTCACAGCGTCAAGAAAGGCGAGTCGCTGGGTTCCATCGCCAATAAATACGGCATGAGCGTGGCCGAACTCAAGAAACTCAACGGCTTGAAGCAAGACAAGATTGTCCCCGGACAGAAACTGAAGGTCAAGGGCTCATCGGCCACAACAACGGTCAAGTCGTCCGGCAAGAAATCTACCGCCAAGAGCCGCACCAAGAGCCACACCAAGAGCACGCGCAGGAGGAGATGAGCAATTTGTCAGACACCACCGAGCACATCAAGGTTCAGCGTCCCGAACTGTGGACGTTGGAATTGAGTTTGCTGCCGACGGGCATCGACTTTATGCTCTATACCGATGCCGCCGGCGAGTCGATGCACGTGGGCTCCATCGCCGTCGGTTCCGGCAGCGGCGTTGCGCCCCTCCCTGACCATGAGAGAGTGAAGGCCATCGAGAATGCAGTCTATGACAACCCGGTGCTGCTTGACGACTACAAGCGCGTGAGGGTGCTTGTCGCCGCACAGCACTTTGTGGTGCTGCCTCCCGACACGACCGATGACCAGGCCTCTCGTCTGCTCGCCGTGGCTTATCCGGAGAGCGCTGCCGACACCGAGGCAGTCGTGTGCCGCATGCCGCGATGTGGCCAGGTGATCGCCTTTGAGATGCCCAAAGGGCTGCGGAGTTTCCTCGACAGGACCTTCAACACGCCGCAAGTGTGTCACCACCTTTACCCGTTGTGTGAGCACTACTACCGCCTGAACAGTGGCAGTGGCATCTCGCGTATGTTCCTCAACCTGCACGAGAACGCGATGGACGTGGTGGTGTATCGTCGCGGCGAACTGCTTATGGCCAACACCTACCCGTTCACCAATCTGGACGATGCGGCTTACTTTGCCCTGCACGTGTGGCAGAGCCTCGAACTTGACCAGCAAGTTGACGAAATCCAACTCACCGGTCGCCGCGAGCACCGCGAGGAACTAACGGCGAGCCTGCGCCGTTATGTCAAGTACGTCATGCCGGCAATCTACCCGGCCGCCGCGCTGCGGCTGGGCCACGACGCCGCGTTGGCACCGTTTGACCTAATCCTGCTCAGCCAATGCGAATAATCAGCGGAAAATACGGCCGTCGCCGTTTTGACGTGCCACATAACATCACTGCGCGCCCCACCACCGACATGGCACGCGAGGGGCTTTTCAATCTCTTGACGGGCATGGTGGACCTGGAGGGCCTGCGCTGCGCTGACCTGTTTGCCGGCACAGGGGCTATCTCGCTGGAACTGGTTTCGCGCGGCGCGGCGAGCGTCACCGCCGTGGAGAAGGCCACGGTGCAGGCACGCTTTATCGGCAGTGTGGTCCAGCAACTGCAAGAGCCCGCCGTGCACGTGGTCAAGGGCGATGTGTTTCGCTTTATCGCCACATGCCACGAGCCGTTTGACCTCGTGTTTGCCGACCCTCCCTACGACTTGCCGCAACTGGCCACACTGCCGCAAACCATCCTCTCGAGCGGCATGGTGCACCCCGGCACGCTCGTTATCGTTGAGCATCCGAGGGACTACAACTTCGAGCAAGTGCCCGGCTGGACGCGCCACCGCAACTACGGCAAAGTCAACTTCTCGTTCTTCGAGGCCATAGGAGAAATAGGAGAGATAGGAGAGATAGGAGAAATAGGACAATAATTATGAATTATGAATTATGCATTATGAATTCAATTAAGGTGTGGTTGGAAACGATGCGGCTGCGCACGTTGCCGGTGAGCGTTGCCGGCGTGGTGATGGCTATCGCCATCGCGTGGTGGCAGACCCGCATGCG
The DNA here is from genome assembly GCA_017454355.1 of Muribaculaceae bacterium. Taxonomy (GTDB): domain Bacteria; phylum Bacteroidota; class Bacteroidia; order Bacteroidales; family Muribaculaceae; genus Sodaliphilus. The sequence continues at coordinate 21,757 of JAFTDD010000073.1, read as the reverse complement.
TTGGGCGCCGGCATTGTTGTGCCTGGCGTTTGCTGTGCTGGCTCAGGTGGCCAGCAATATGGCCAACGAATATTTTGACTGGCTCAACGGCGCCGACCGCGCGGGCCGTGTGGGGCCGCGTCGCGGCGTCACCGAGGGCGACATCTCGCCGCGCGCGCTACTCATCGCCACCTGTGCCGTCATCACTCTGGCCGCCGTCACCGGCTGCTGCCTGCTGCCTTATGGCGAGTGGTGGCTGTTGCCGGTGGGCATCGTTATCGTGCTTGCCGCGCTGGCTTACAGCGCCGGTCCGTGGCCGCTCAGTTACCACGGCTTGGGCGAGGCGATGGTGTTTGTCTTCTTTGGGCTCGTGCCGGTCAACCTCACCTACTATGTTATCACCGGCCGCCTTTGGGAGCCGATTGTGATGCTGGCCTCGATGACTATCGGCCTGATGGGAGTGAACGTCCTGCTGGTGAACAACTACCGCGACGTGGAGGACGACCGCGTGGCCGGCAAACGCACCAGCGTGGTGATTTTCGGCCGTCAACCGGCCGCCGCGGCCTATCTCATCAACGGCTATATGGCCATCGCGCTGCTCACCCCGCTATGGCTCGGCGCCGCCTTGTGGCCGCGCTTGCCGGCGGCAATGCTCGCTGTGCCGGCCTTCTACCTCATCTGCCACACCGCCCTCTGGTGGCAACTCACACATCGCGACGGACGTGCCCTCAACCCACTGCTGGGCATGACAGCAAGCCTCATGGCTACCTTTACCGTTGCCCTCACCATCTTCCTGATAGCAATATGATTTTAGATAACGTAAAGCAGATACGCATCAGCGACTACGACTATCCGCTGCCCGATGAGCGCATCGCGCGGCACCCGCTGGCCGAGCGCGAGAAATGCAAACTGCTGCTGCGTGACGCCGAAGGCCGCATCAGCGACCACACCTTTGCCGAGGTGCCGGACCTGCTGCCGCCCGGCGCGCTGCTCATCTACAACAACACGCGTGTGATTAACGCGCGGGTGCGCCTGCACAAAGATACCGGCAGCGCCATTGAAATCTTCTGTCTCGAGCCTGTCGAGCCTCGTGACTACGCCATGATGTTCCAGTCCACGGCGCGTTGCACTTGGCTGTGCCTGGTGGGCAACAGCAAGCGGTGGAAGCAGGGTGCCCTCTCGCAGGCGGTCACTCTGGCCGACGGCCGTACGGTGACCATGCGCGCCACGCGCGACAATGTGCCGCGCGACGGTGGCTCATGGCACGTGACATTCGAGTGGGACGACCCGTCAGTCTCCTTTGCCACGCTCATTGAGGCCGTTGGCAAGATTCCCATTCCGCCATACCTCAACCGTGACACCGAGCCAACCGATGCGGTCGACTATCAGACCGTCTATTCGCGCATCAACGGCAGCGTGGCCGCGCCAACGGCCGGCCTGCACTTCACGCCGGAGTTGCTCGATGAGATTGACCGTCGGGGTATCGAGCGGCGCGAGGTGACGTTGCATGTGGGTGCCGGCACCTTCCAACCCGTCAAGAGCGAGAATATCGGCGACCATCCGATGCACCACGAGTTAATCAGCGTGCCGCGTGACCTCATTGCCGAACTCGCCACCACCACGCGGCCGGTCATCGCCGTGGGCACCACCAGCGTGCGCACCCTCGAGAGCCTCTACTACCTGCACGCGGCGCAGCAAGAGGTGCCGCAGTGGGCACCTTACGTTGAGCAGCCCGACTTGTCGACGCGCGAAGCGTTGCAGCGCCTCGTCGACCATCTGGACAGTAACGGCCTCGACCACCTTGTGGCCAGCACGCAACTGATGATTGCGCCGGGCTTCCGCTACCGCATCGTCAGTGGTATGATTACCAACTTCCACCAGCCGCAGAGCACGCTGCTGCTGCTGGTGAGCGCCTTTATCGGCGAGGACAACTGGCGGCCCGTTTACGACCACGCCCTGGCCGGCGGCTACCGCTTCCTCAGCTACGGCGACGCCTGCCTCTTCTTGAGTAACTAATATAGCTCGCGAATTATTTTTAAACATGAATATCCATTAATTATCCATTAAGATTTATTCAAAATATCAACTGTGCGACTACGATTAATGAATATTTATGTTAAAAAAACTTGCGGTATGAGGCTATTCTCTTTTTACAGCGGACTCAATATATCACAACCCAATGTCCAATCACTCTGACCGGCGATAGCCGGCAGAGGATGGACATGGGTTGTGTATCCTATTAGGGTAAAATAGAAGGAAACGGAGTGGCTGTCAACGTCAAACGGTCACCCGAAGCTCGGTTTGCATCAAGAAGAGAAAATAAATTTTGGGGAGTTGGAAAAATTTTCGTAATTTTGTGGCGTGAGGGTTAAGCATCACGAAAATTCCCGAAAATGATTTCTCATGCCGCCCCCACACTGACATAATAAACTAAAAAGCGTTTATTGACGCTTTGTTCTTTGGCTCTTAGGAACGTAGGAAACTCTTTAGAATCACCCAAAGACAAGGCAACGATAGATGCTCATGAGGTGTGCATTGCACCTTCTCGTATCGTTATGGTACGGGAATGTTTCTGCATATCCGCGTGAGGTCTACGTTGTCCGTTTTGGTGATAACGGGCTTTTCCTACGGCCTCTAAGAGCGTGAACGGGCAGCGATAAATGGCTCTCACGCTTTTTTTGTGTAGTATCTGAAAACCGGTTGTTGGAGCCGCAGCCAGCCAAGAACATCTATGGCTCTGATATACGATAACATCGAGCAGCAATTTTCCGTTGGCCTGAAGAATTTTATTTCGGAGAACGGTGTGAAACGAGTTGACTTCTGCGTGGGGTACTTCAACCTGCGCGGATGGAACTTGGTGATGAATGAGGTGGAGGCGCTGCCCGGTGACTGGGTTGACGAGCGTGGCGAACGCGTGCACCGCGTGTGCCGCCTGCTGATTGGGATGCACCAGCCACAAGATGAGCTGACGCGGTGGCTCTACGATGGCCGCGACCATACGGTAGATAGCAACTTCGCGCGCGAGCAGAAACTGAAGATTGCCGCCGACTTCCGCCGGCAGTTGCTGCTGGGGTTGCCCTCCAGGCAGGACGAGGTGACGCTGCAACGGCTGTCGGCTCAGATGAAGGACGGAAAGGTGTGTGTCAAACTCTACGTGCGCCATCCGCTGCACGCCAAACTCTACTTGATGCACCTTCCCGACAGTGCTTCCCATCCGGTGAGCACGCTGATGGGCAGCAGCAACCTCACGTATAGCGGGCTGACCGGCAACGGCGAGCTGGACGCGTCGATTGACGAGCGAGACAATGGCCTGAAGTTGGCGCGATGGTTTGATGACCGTTGGGACGACAACTTCTGCATTGACATCACGCGGGAACTGATTGAGGTGATAGACACCAGTTGGGCGAGCGAGAAGACGATCCCACCTTATTACATCTATTTGAAGATGGCCTACCACCTATGTGAGGACGCTCGCAACGGCATCAAGGAGTTCACGCTGTCGCCGGAGTTTGCCCGCGAATTGTTTCCGTTCCAACAGGAGGCGGTGAAGATTGCCGCCCACCACCTTCGCAACGAGAAGCGCGGCGGCGCGATGATTGGCGATGTGGTGGGATTGGGCAAGACCATCACGGCGTGCGCGATCGCCAAGATTTATGAGACAACGTTTGCCAGCAGCACGCTCATCATCTGTCCGGCCAATCTGCAGACGATGTGGCAGGGCTATGCGCGCAAGTATGACCTGAAGGTTGACATCATGTCGATGGCCAAGCCCATCGATGTGGACAACGCGCGCTACTACCGGCTGGTGATTATCGACGAGAGCCACAACCTGCGCAACGGCGCGAGCGGCCAGCGTTACAACAACATCAAGGAGCTGATTGACCGTCAGGACTGCAACGTGTTGCTGCTCACCGCCACGCCCTATAACAAGGACTACCGCGACATGAGCAACCAGTTGCGGCTGTTTATCGATGCCGACCAGGACCTGGGCATCCGTCCCGAGCATTACATCCGCGAGATTGGCGGCGAGCGCGTGTTTATGCAGCGCCACGATAATGTGACTCACATCCGCTCGATTGCGGCGTTTGAGAAAAGCGACAAGGTTGAAGACTGGAACGAACTGATGAAGTTGTTCCTTGTTCGCCGCACCCGCACGTTCATTAAGAACAACTATGCGGAGACTGATGCCGCGACCGGCCGCAAGTATCTGGCGTTTCCCGACGGTCGCCGTAGCTATTTTCCCGACCGCGAGCCCCACAGCATTAAGTTCACCACCGAGCCCGGCGACCAGTATAACAGGCTTTACAGCACCGAGATGATTGCCATGATGGATGCCCTGGAGTTGCCGCGTTACGGGTTGAGTGCCTACGTGAGTGAAGCGCGCCTGAGCGAGGCGACAAAACTCGAGAGCGCCACGATTGAGAATCTGTCGCGTGCCGGCGCCCGCATGGTGGGTATCTGCAAGAGCACGTTCTTCAAGCGCATCGATAGTAGCGGCTTCGCGTTTCTGCTGACCATTTACCGCCACATCTTGCGCAACATGGTGTTTGTGTACGCGCTCGACAACAAACTGCAGGTGCCCGTGAGCGACAACAACACGCTGCCCGACGAGGTGATTGACGACGAGGGTGGCGAGGGGCGCATCGACGGCCTTGATACTGGCGGCGTGGACGGCACGGGCGAGCAGATAGTGATACCGGTTGAGCTGGAGCACTACCGGCAGAAGGCCGGTGAATACTACAACATGCTTGCCGGCAAAACCAACGTGAAGTGGCTGAGTCCGCAACTGTTCAGGCGCACTCTCAAGACCAAGTTGCTGGCCGACTGCGAGATGCTGCTCAAGATGCTGCGGCACTGCGGGGCGTGGGTGCCTGCCAACGACCGCAAACTCAACGAGTTGGAGCAATTGCTCACCTCTACTCACGGCGATGACAAGGTGGTGGTGTTCACACAGTATAGCGACACGGCGCAATATATTTACCGCGAGCTCCGGCGGCGCGGCATGCAGCGGCTGGAGGTTGTCACCGGCGACAGCGACGACCCGACGGCGATTGTGGAGCGCTTCTCGCCGGTGAGCAACGGCAAGGGCGACATGCCGGCCGAGCGGCAACTGCGCGTGGTGGTTGCCACCGACGTGCTCAGCGAGGGCCAGAACCTGCAGGACAGCCACATCGTGGTGAACTATGACTTGCCGTGGGCCATCATCCGCCTGATCCAGCGCGCGGGCCGTGTGGACCGCATCGGCCAGACTGCCGACAGGATTGACTGCTACTCTTTCTTCCCGGCCGAGGGCGTAGAGACGGTTATCGAACTGCGCAAGCGGCTGAATGAGCGCATCAACGCCAACGCCCAAGTGGTGGGCAGCGATGAGAAATTTTTTGAAGGCAACGAGCAGAACCTGCGCGACATGTACAACGAGAAGAGCGGTGTGCTCGACGACGACGAGGACGCCGACGTGGACCTGACGTCGCAGGCGTTCCAGATCTGGAAGCACGCCACGGCCGCCAACCCCGAGTTGGCGCGGATTATCCCGGCTTTGAGCAATATGATTTACTCCACCAAGGAGGTTCCGCTGGAGAGCGACGGCGGCGTGGTGACATACGTCCGCACGGCTAATGACTTCGACCTGCTGACGTGGCTTGACGGCGAGGGGCGCGTGGTGAGCCAGAGCCAGTCGCGCATCTTGCAGGCGCTGGAGTGCACGGCCGCCACGGCACCCGTCGAGCCGCTGTCCAACCACCACGAGTTGCAGGCGATGGCGGTGGAGCGTGCCCGTCACGAGCAAGCCGCGGCAGCCACCGGCAACGGTATGCTCGGCCGCCACTTCAGCACGCGCCACCGCATTGTGGACCTGCTGGACAACTACTATGGCCGCGGCACCAACCTGTTCTTTAACAAGGAGCGGAAGCAGGAGTTGAAGCTGGCCATCGATGACCTGTATAACTACCAGCTGCGCGACACGGCCAAGTTGGCGCTCGGGCAGATGCTGCGCCGCCGCGCGAGCGCCGACGACATTGTGGACTACGTGCTGATGCTGCGCCGCGAGGGCAACCTGTGCCGCCAGCCGGCCGAGGGCGGCGACAGCCGCGAGCCGGTGATCGTCTGCTCGATGGGGATGAGGCCGAGGGGGTACGAGACTGCGTCTCGCAATACACAACCTTTTTCTTACGCGACTTCGTCGCGCAATATACAACAGACAAATGACTGACGGTGATGATAGCGAAGAGGGAGTTTCTCAAACTGATTGAGGAGAGGCGGTTCAAGGAACTGTTCATCTCGTGGCTGGGGTGGAACCGCTACCACGGCATCGAGGAGCTGCTGCCGGTGAGTGCCGATGGCGTGGACTACAACATGCGCGTGGTCGCCGAGCGCAACGGACTGCAGGTGGTGACGTGTGAGGTGGACGAGCTGCCCGGCAACAGCGTGTGCCGCAAGATTGACGCGCGGCTCAGGCGGCAGACGTTCTACTACGTCTGTATCTTTGTCGTGCGCGGCGCGGCGTGCCACCACCTCTGGGCTGTGCCGGTCAAGAGCAACGAGCGGCGCGAGCTGACGTTTGTCGAGTATGCCACGCCATCGCAGGCGGACCTGCTCTACAGCAAGGTGCAGGACTTCGCGTTCGGCCTGGAGCAGGAGACGACCTTTGTTGACGTGCGCGATAGCGTGCACCGCGCCTTTGCCGTCAACAGCGAGAAGGTGACCAAGGATTTCTACACCGGTTTCCGCAAGGAGCACAAGGCGTTCGCCGGATTTATCAGCGGCATTGACGACGGCGTGGCCGCCAGCGACAACCGCAACAAGCAGTGGTACACGAGCGTGATGCTCAACCGGCTGATGTTCTGCTACTTTATCCAGAAGAAAGGCTTTTTGAACGGTGACACCGACTACCTGCGCCACAAGCTGGAATGGGTGCGGGCCGAGCGTGGCGAGAACCGGTTTTTCGACACGTTCTACAAGGGCTTCCTAGTGAGTTTGTTCCACGACGGACTGAACACGCCGCGGCACACGCCGGAGTGGGAGCGCGCCTACGGGCGGATACCGTATCTGAATGGCGGCATGTTTGACGTGCACGAGTTGGAGCATGAGTATGCCGGCATCGATATCGCCGACGAGGCGTTCGAGCGACTGTTCGCTTTCTTCGACACATGGCGCTGGCATCTCGACACGCGCATCACGGCCAGCGGCAAGGACATCAACCCCGACGTGCTGGGCTACATCTTTGAGCAGTATATCAACGACCGCGCGGCGATGGGCGCCTACTACACCAAGGAGGACATCACCGAGTATATCGGCAAGAACTGCATTCTGCCGTTCTTGCTCGACCGGCTGCGGGAGAGTGACCCGAAGGCGTTCAAGCCGCAGGGCGAGGTGTGGACGCTGCTGCGCGACAGCGGCGACGCGTATATCTATGACGCGGTGAAGCGCGGCTATCGTTCCGACTGGCAAAGCAAAATTCCGGCAGAGATTGCCGTGGGGCTCGACACGACGCGGCCGGGTCTGCTCGAGCGACGCAAGCACTGGAACAACGCCACGCCGGAGGCGTGGGCGTTGCCGACCGAGATTTGGCGCGAGACGGTGGAGCGGCTGCAGCGCTGCGACATGCTATTGGGCAAGATTGCGGGCGGCGAGATAACGGAGGTGAACGACTTCATTACCTATAACTTGGATATCCGGCAGTTTGTGTACGACCTGCTGCGCTCCACCGGCGACCACCTGTTGGTGAAGCACTTCTATGACGCGCTGCGGCGGGTGACGGTGCTCGACCCGACGTGTGGCAGCGGCGCGTTCCTGTTTGCGGCGATGAACATTCTGGAGCCGCTCTACGAGGTGTGCATCGAGCGAATGCAGGAGTTTCACGAGGCTAACGAGAGGTTGTTTAACAACGAGTTGAACGAGATTACAAACAAGTATCGCTCGAATATCCAATACTTTATCTACAAGAGTATTATCTTGCGCAACCTGTATGGCGTTGACATTATGGTGGAGGCGACCGAGATTGCCAAACTGCGGTTGTTCCTGAAGATGGTGGCTGTGGTTGAGGTGGACCGGCGGGCCGACAATATGGGTCTGGACCCGTTGCCCGACATTGACTTCAACATCCGCTGCGGCAACACCCTGGTGGGCTACGCGACCGAGGCGCAACTCGCCGCCGACCTCGGTTTTGCCAAAGACATTCTGGAGGATTTGGCAAACCAGGAGTTCAAAACCCGGATTGACCGCGAGATGCAACTCATCTCTCAAGCGTTTGCCCGCTTCAAAGAGTTGCAGTTGTCACAAGATATCGATCAGGTTGAGTTGAAACATGTGAAGGCCGAGTTGCGCGAGCGCCTGTCGTCGCTCAACGAGCTGCTGAACCGCCGTTTGCACTCGGCGATGTCCCATGGCGACTACTCGGCATGGCTTCGTTCCCATCAGCCGTTCCATTGGTTGGCCGAGTTCTATCAGATTATGCACGACAACGGCGGCTTCGACGTCATCATCGGCAACCCCCCGTATGTGGCCATTAGTAAAGTAAATTATATAAAAGGCAGCCAATCTTTCAACTGTCCAAACCTATACGGCTTTGTTGTAAAACGATGTGCAGAAATAATATCGTCTAGCGGAAATCAAGGCCTTATTATAATGCATAATATTGCTTTTAGTTCTGAATATAATAATGTTAGGCAACTTTTAGTTAAATTGCAGGGTAATGTGTGGTTCTCTTTTTTCAGTAGAATACCATCAGGGTTATTTGAATGCGAAACAAGAGTTAGGCCAGCAATCTATATTAAAAGAGCGAAAGGGTCGATTATTAACACCTCTGCTTTACACCGTTGGTTTGACTCTCAAAGACCATTTTTATTTCAATTGATGAGATATTGCCAAGCAAGTGAAGAGAACGTAATTCCGATGCTTTACTCATCTAAATTACAGAAATTGTACAGTAATAAAGAAGGAATAAAATGCTGTATTCCTTTCGGTACAACTCTTTACATGAAGAAAACTGCATATAATTCCCTGTCATTGACTTCAATTGACCCTCCTACATATGATTGCGATGGTAATGAAGTAGAATCAAGCTCATCTCCTTTGTCTGTCAATGATAATTACAGTCATATTATTGAGTTGTTATTCAATGGTAAATTTATGCTCACAAAATGGCTAACCTATGGTGATGATTATCACGTTACTAAAAGCTTATTTACTGATGTCATTTTTCCATTTGAAAATATAACAGAAGAAGATATTTCTCAATTGGAAATCTTGTATAAAGAATTTCAATTAAGGTTAAGTTCCACTTTAAAATTTAAGAAAAACGCTGGTCTTAATGTTGGTAATTTCAATACTCGTCAACTTTGGGATATAACAGACAAAAGCGATTTGATTCTATTAAAGTATATAACTAAAGAACCAGATTTGATTTTTCAACTTATTGAAAACCATATTACTCTCTGTATTATAACGGATAAAAAATAATAGAGAGGGGGACGAGTTGGGCGGCGAGTGACGGCTTACGCGACTGCGCTTACGCGATTTCGTCGCGCAATACACCACCTTTATTTACATGACCTTGTTCTTAAGTAGCAAAAAAGTTGTGTATTGCGAGACGCAGTCTCGTAAAAAAAAACAGAGTGGGGAGTGATTTTGACCGTTAAGAGTTGCGGGGGTGGCGGGAATGTTGTAACTTTGTGACATGGAGGATGAAAGGAACGATAAACGGCGGGCGTGGTTTGAGAAACACGGAGCGAAGAAGCGGCCGTCGATGAACCGCCGCATGGCCGGTCACGACTATTGCGACCGTTGGATGTATCTGATCACAATCAATGTGGCAGAGGGTCGTCAACTGCTTGGCCGGGTGCGTGCCGCTGACGATGAGCACGCGGGGCCGTGGGTTGAGCCGAGTGACCTGGGGCGGCGTGTGGAGGAGCAGTGGGCGGCGATCACGATTGAACAGCCTATAATCCAGAGCCTTGCGTTCTGCCTGATGCCGGACCACGTGCATGGCATCCTGTTTGTGACCGAGCGGTTGCCGCGGCACCTTGGGCACTACATCGCGCGGTTTAAGGCGAAGACGACGGCAGCCCTGCGCGACTGCGTCGCGCAATACACGACGCTGTGGGAGGAGGGTTTCAATGATCGCATTCTGGCCGGCGATGGCCAACTGGAGAGGTGGAGGAACTACCTGCGCGACAACCCGCGGCGCCGTTGGCTGAGGGAGAACCGTCCGGAGTTTTTCACGGCGTTGGGTGGCATCACGGTTGACGGGACGGCGGTGACTGTGATGGGCAACCGGTTCCTGCTTGACTATCCTGACAAGGTTGCGGTGAAGTGCTCGCGCCGGCTGAATGAGGAGCAGATTGAGCAGGACTGCGAGCGTTTTATGCGTCAGGCTGCCCAGGGAGCGGTGTTGGTGTCGCCGTGCATTAGCCCCGGTGAGAAGGCGGTGATGGGGCGGGTGTTCGAGGCGGGTTATCCGCAGATTGTGCTGTTAGAGAACGGTTTCGCGCCGCGTCAGAAGCCTTACGGCCGGCAGTTTGACGCGTGCGCCTCGGGGCGGTTGCTGCTGGTGGCGCCGTGGGAGCACCATAACGAGCGGCGGCCGATCACGTGGCAGCAGTGTCGCGAGTTGAACCGGCTGGCGGCGGCGATTTGCGCCAATCGATGACGGCTACTTTTTTTACGCGACTTCGTCGCGCAATACACGACTTTTTTTTACGCGACTTCGTCGCGCAATACACGATTTTTTTTTACGCGACTTCGTCGCGCAATACACGACTTTTTTTACGCGACTTCGTCGCGCAATACACGACCTTTTTTCTTTTTTTCTTTTTTATGGCGGCGGTGGAGTATCTTGGAAATAGGGGGCTGCTGGAGGGGGAGCTGACGGCGTTCTTGGCGCCGGGGCGGGTTGAACTGCTGTCGGTGCTGCCCACGTTGGACTGGGCGGCGGCGATGTCGCGCGAGGGGCGGACGGTGGTGAGCGGCTTCTCTTCAAGGCTGGAGCGCGACGTGTGGGACGTGCTGGCACGCGGCAACTCGCCGATTGTCAAGGTGGTGGTGACGTCGCGCTACAAAGTGGTGCCGACGGTCTATCGTCCGCTGCTGGAGCAGGGGCGGCTGCTGCTGGTGTGCCTGGGGTGGGGCGCGCGGCTAGACCGGCGGTTGGCGGCGCGCCGCAATGCCTACGTGGCGCGGCTGGCCGGCGAGGTGGTATTCCCGTCGATGCACGAGGGCAGTTCGCTGTGGCCGTTATACCGGTCGCTGCCGTCGGCCACTGTGTTGTCGTTTTAGAAGAGGGGGAGGGTGGACTGGGTGTAGACGTATTTTTGCTCGAAGGTGGCCTGGTCCATGGTGAGCATGATGACGCCCTGGATGAGCATGACGATTGGCCAGATGCCGCAGGTGACGAAGCTCAGCGCGATGGAGAGCAGGCCGGCGGTGGTGTGGCCGAGGTAGAAGTAGTGTACGCCGAGGTAGCCGAGGATGATGGCGAGCAGGCCGGCGACGCCGCGGCTCTTGCCGGAGGGACCGGGGTCGAAGATGCCGGGCTGGGCCGGACCGTAGGCGTACTGCGGCTGCTGGCCGTACTGCGGCTGCTGGCCGTACTGCGGCGGCTGCTGCGGGCCGTATTGCGGCGGTTGTTGCGGTTGTGGCGGAATGGTGGTGGCAACGTTGAACTTCTCGCCACACATGGGGCAGGTGACCTGGTTGGCGGGCTGAGGCAGTGTGAACTGTTGTCCGCACTTGGGGCATTGGAATTGTATCATTGTCGTATGAAAGGTTGAGAGTTGAGAGGTTGAGGGTTGAGCCTCGCGCTCCCGCGCTCGGGGTTAATGCTCTTTGTTTTGGATTAGCAAAAAGCGTGCCATTGCCGTGGTACGCGACTGCGTCGCGCAATACACGACCTTTTTATGTCGAAACTGTATCACAATTCATATTTTGGGATTAGGCCGCCCTAACGGGCGGGAAATCTTTCAAAGTATAAAATAAAATCAAATAATTAATTTCCTCATTTATAATTATTTAATAGATGTGATGTTTTGAAAGATTTTTGAAAGATTTCCGCACCTAACGCGTGCGCCAATTGTGATACAGGGGCTCTCATGTCGCTGGCCAAGGCCAGGGTCTACAACTCGAGGATGAGGGTGGCGCGGGGAGGGAGGGTGAGGTCGCGCGAGAGGTCGACGGTGGAGCCGGTGGGGATGTCGCGGGCGGCGGTGCGTCCGGCGATGACTTCGGCGTAGCGTGCCACGCGGAGGGGCTTCTGCTCGTTGGTGCCGTTGACGACGGTGAGCACGGTGCGGCCGCCGCCGCGTCGCGCGATGACGTAGACGCCATCGACAGGAATAAACTGCGTCATCTTGCCGCCGATGATGGCGGGGTTGTTCTGCCGCCAGTGCAGCACGCGGCTTAGCCATTGGAACATATCCTGCTCGGCGGGAGTGCGTCCGGCGGCGGTGAAGCAATCGCGCTCGTCGCCGGGGAAGCCGCCGGGGAAGTCGCGGCGGACGTCGCCGTCGGTGCGCTGCTTGGTGCCGTTCATGAGAATCTCGGTGCCGTAATAAAGTTGCGGGATGCGGCGGATGGTGAGCAGTAGCGCGAGGGCTTGCTTGAGCGCCTTGTCGTCTTTGGTGTCGCGCAGGAAACGGTCGGTGTCGTGGTTGTCGACAAATGCCATGACGTTGTCCGGGTCGGGGTAGAGGTAGTCAAAGGCAAGGCTGTTGTAGAGGCGGTTGAAGCCTCGCCACCAGCCGTCGGTGACCTCGGTGCGGGCGCTATCGACTTTCTCGTGGAAAGAGAAGTCCATGACGGTTTTGAGATAACTCTCGGCGGGAGCGTTGGGGCTGCCCTTTTGCCATGTGGCGGTGTAGGCCGGCTGCTCGACCCACGTCTCGCCGACGACGTTAAAGTTGGGGTATTCGGTGTCTAACGCTTTCATCCACTGAGCCATGGCGTCGGCGTAGGCGTAGGGGTAGGTGTCCATGCGGATGCCGTCGATGCCCACGGTCTCAATCCACCAGACGCTGTTTTGGATGAGGTAAGTGATCACGTGTGGGTTGCGCTGGTTGAGGTCGGGCATGGTGGGCACGAACCAGCCCTCGACGGTCTCGCGCAGGTCAATCTCGCTGGCGTAGGGGTCGAGGACGGGCGTGAGTTTGTAGGAAGTCTGGAGGTAGTCGGTGCCGCGTGTGTCGGCGCGCCGCTTGTCGCTACGCTGGTCGAGCCACCGGTCGGTGTTGAACCAGTCTGTGGCGGGCCTGTTGGCGACCCAAGGGTGCTCAAAGCCGCAGTGGTTGAAAATCATGTCCATGACCACCTTGAGGCCATGGGCGTGAGCCTCGTCGGTGAGGCGGCGGTACTCGTCGTTGGTGCCGAAACGCGGGTCAACGCGATAGTAGTCGGTGGTGGCATAGCCGTGATAGGTGCTGAAAGCGTGTCCGTCTGGTGAGTCGTTCTCAAGCACGGGTGTGAACCATAGGGCGGTGACGCCGAGGTCGTTGAAGTAGTCGAGATGGCGGCGAATGCCCTCAAGGTCCCCGCCGTGTCGCAGGCTGGGTTGCGAGCGGTCGCACTTGTATTGCCGCATGCCGGGCAGTTGGTCGTTGGAGGTGTCGCCGTTGGCGAAGCGGTCGGGCATGAGCATATAGAGGACGTCGGCGTTGGTGAAGCCGCGCCGCTCGGTGCCCGGCTTCTCGCGTTGCTTGAGTTCGTAGGGAACCAGCATCTCGATTGGCGCCTGCTTGAAACGCAGTTCCATTGTGCCGGGCTTGGCATCCTTGACATTGAGGTAGATGAGGAGGTAGTTGTCGCTGCCGTCGAGGCGGACGATGCTGTCGACTGTGACGCCCGGATAGTTGACGCTGAAGTCGGCCGTCTTGAGGTCAAAGCCGCTGACCATGAGTTGCAGCGAGGGATTGTTAAGGCCGCAGTACCAATATGGCGGGTCGATGCGGTCCACCTTGAAGTCTCTTGAGGGCGGGATGGTTGCCGTGGCGGCGAGCGTGGCCGTCAGTGCTGCTATTGTGAGAAATCGTCTCATAAAATTAAAAGGTTTACCGTTTACCGTTGACCGTTTACCGGCGCGGGGGCGCGCGGTATGGACAACCGCTGACGCCTAAGACGGTAAACGGTCAACTTTTAAATTAGTTGTGGAAGATGAGTGCGCTCTGTGCCGGGACGGTGACTTGTCCGCCACGGATGGTGGCGATGCCGCGCTCGTCGGCCTTGATGTTGCGCACGACGACGGTGTAGTCACCGTCGGGGACGGTGATGGTGACGGGGCGCTTGTTGGCGTTGAGAGCGACGTAGATGTCACCCCAGTTCTCGCTGACGCCCTGCAGGCGAAGGCCACCCTTGATGTGGAAGGCGACGAGGCAGTCCTGCTGCGGGAGGAACTCGAGATTGTTGCGGACGAGTTCGGCACTGCCCATGTGGAAGGCGGGGTGCTTCTTGCGGATGTCAATCAAGCCGCTGTAGTAACTCATCACCTGAGGATAAAGTTCGAGGTTATTCCAGTCGAGGTGGTTAATCGAGTCGGGGCTCTCAAAACTGTTGTGTACGCCCTTCTTGTCGCGCAGCATCTCCTCGCCGCTGAGCATGAAGGGGACGCCTTGTGAGGTGAAGACGGCCGTCTGGGCGAGCAGGTCGAGGCGAATCAGTTCGTCAGTTGTGATGCCGGGGATGCTTGCCTTGAGGCGGTCCACGAGGCACATGTCGTCGTGACAGGAGACGTAACTGATGAGTTGCGTGGGCTGCAGGCACCAGAAGTGGTCGCTATAGTTGACGCTCTTGATGTTGACCTGGGGGTGCTGCACACCACCCACGATGCCGAACATGATGCTCTGCTCATGACCTTTGATGCCGGCGAGGAATGCCGGCTTGGTGTCGTCGCTGAACGGCCCCCTCAAAGCATCGCGGATGTCGTCGCTAAAGGCGGCGATGCCCGGCATTTGGTCGGTGGCGGCCTTCATTGCCAACTTGTCGTGTGGATAGGCGCAGGTGCCGGCACTCCAGCCCTCGCCGTAGACGTAGATGGCGGGGTCGATGGCGTTGAGTTCGCGGCGGATGAGGTTCATCGTCTCGATGTCGTGAACGCCCATGAGGTCAAAGCGGAAGCCATCGATGTGGTACTCGTTGACCCAATATTTGACGCTCTCGACCATAAAACGGCGCATCACCTCGTGCTCGCTGGCGGTCTCGTTGCCGCAGCCGCTGCCGTTGCTGTAAGAGCCGTCGGCGTTGAGGCGGTAGAACTCGTTGGGCATCACCTTCTGGAAGGGGCTGCCGTCCACACTGTAGGTGTGGTTGTAGACCACATCGAGGATTACCTTGATGCCGGCGCGGTGCAGGGCCTGCACCATGAGTTTGAACTCGCGGATGCGGGTGACGGGGTTGTAGGGGTCGGTGGAGTAGCCTCCCTCGGGCACATTATAGTTGAGGGGGTCGTAGCCCCAGTTGTACTTGTTCGCGGCGAGGTTGGTCTCGTCGATTGACGCGTAGTCGAAACTGGGGAGGATGTGCACGGCGTTGACGCCGAGGCGCTTGAGGTGCTCGATGGCGCGTGGCTCGCTGAGGGCGAGGAACTTGCCGGGATACTTGAAGCCTCCGCTGCAGTCGATAGAGAAGTCGCGGTGGTGCAACTCATAGAGGACGAGGTCCTTAGGTGCGATGTCCGGCCGTACGTCTTGCAGCCATCCGTCGGGGTTGGTGGCGTTCATGTCGATGACGGCGCCGCGACGCCCGTTGACGCCCACCGCGGTGGCAAACACGCCCGGCGTCTCGCCCTGCCATTTCTTGTCGTACTTGACGTCAAAGGTGTAGAATTTGCCCTTGAGGTCGCCCTTGACGAGCGTCTGCCAGAGCAGGTTGTCGCCGCCGGTGGGGTTGGCTTTGAGTTTGATGATCTTGACTGGTTTGCCGCCGATGCCGTCGTTATAGATGCGCAGTGTCACTGCCTTGGCTCCCGGAAGCGTCTCGATGTCGAAACGCGAGCCGGTGGGGGAGTAGGTGAGTTCCTGCGCTGCCGCGCCGGCCGTGAAGAGAAACGCCATGGCACACGAGAATATTCTGTTCAATATTTTCATAGTGGTGAATTGTTTTAAAGGTTGAGAGGTTGAGCGTTGAGGGGTTGAGCCAATCGCTGTCGCGATTGGGGAGAAATGTGGAGCCTTCATGGAGTGGGCGGGGCGGTGCCCGCCCACCTTGAACGACAAGGCATGACAAAACTTTTATCCCCGAGCGCTTGCAGGGGCAGAATTTATTCTGCCCACTTCGAGGCTCAACTCCTCAACCCTCAACCCCTCAACCTCTCAACTCAAATATTAACGGCCGCTATTGGCAACCATGCCGCTGACGGTCTTGTTGAAGTTGGTCTCGCGCATAAGTTGCTCGATGGTGAGGTGCATGCGGTAGCGCCAGTAGTGCTTGGGGTTGGAGGGCACGTTGATGCGCTCGGCATCGGCATCGCTCAGGCGCAGTTCCTCGTCGATGGCCATCCAGTCTTGCAGCGATAGCAGGCAGAGCATCGATGGCGAGTTGAGGTGGTTGCGCACGATGTCGGCTGCGAGCCAACCGGGCAGCGGGTGCGGCGCGGCGTCTCCCTTCCAGAGCACTTGGTTGTAGTACTGCTGGGTGACGTCCCAGTCCTCGTCCCACCACTGGCGCAGTGTCGCCATGTCGTGGGTGGAGATGGTGGCCACAGAGCGGTAGGGGTTGGCGCTGAGGTTGCCGAACTTGAGGTGGCTGTCCTTGGGCATGGACTGGATTTCGAGGCTGAGGATGCGCAGTTCGTTCATCACCCAGGGCACGCAGTCGGGCACCATGCCGAGGTCTTCGGCGCAAACCAGCATGCGGGTTGCCTGCACCAACTTGGGCAACTTCTTCATCGCCTCGCCGTACCAGAAGTCGTTGTTGCGGCGGTAGTAGTAGTCGTTATAGAGGCGGTTGAAGGCCTGCTTGTCATTGTCGTAGAGAGCCTCGTAGACAAAGTCGAACTGTACCGAGATGCGCGGGTGGAAGAGGTTGGGGTTCTTGTGGTCGCGCAGGAAGAGCACATCGCTGATGAGGGCCATAAGGCCGTCGCGGATCCAGATGTCGTCGTCGGTGGTGCGTCCCTCAAAGGCGGCCTCCACCTTGCGCTGGGTGTCAAACTCGGGCTTCATGCGGTACATGTCGTCGTGGGTGCGCTCAACGTAGGTCTCGCGCACGAGGTTGGCCCACTTGCCAAAGACGCGGTCGAGCACCCAGTCGGCGATAAACGGCTCGGTCATGTAGTCCTGGAAGTTGAGGCCGTAGCCGCGGATTTCGTCGGCGCTCATGCCCAGAGCCGGCGAGAAGTGTCCCATCAGGCCGTGGACAGACTCGATGGGGATTTCCCAGATGCGGAAGAAGCCGAGCACGTGGTCGATGCGGTAGGCGTCAAAGTACTCCGCCATCTTGCGGAAGCGCTTCACCCACCACGTGCAGTCGTCGGCGAGCAGGGCGTCCCAGTTGTAGGTGGGCAGGCCCCAGTTCTGTCCGTTGGTCGAGAAAGCATCGGGCGGCGCGCCGGCTTGCCCGTTGAGGTTGAAGTACTTGGGCTCGACCCATGCCTCGACGCCGTCGCGCGAGATGCCGATGGGGATGTCGCCCTTGAGGACAACGTGCTTGGCGAGAGCGTGCTCGTGGGCGGCGCGCATCTGCTTGTCGAGGTTGAATTGGACGTAGTACCAGAAGGCAACCTCCTTGAATGCCTTGGTGCGCGAACTGCCCATCGCCTCGGCCTCGTCGGCGGGAAGCGTGTGGTGGTCGGGCCAGTTGTTGAACACGGCGGTGCCGTAGAGGTCGCGGTAGTGGCAGAAGGCGGCGTAGGGCACGAGCCAGTGCTTATTGGCAGTGAAGAAGGCCTTGAACTCGTCGCTCTTGAGCACTTCGGCTCCGGTTTGGTCAAAGAGGAGGTGTAGATATTCGAGTTTGGCGTTGTTGACGCGCTCATAGTCGATTTGCGGCAGGGCGTTCAGTTCCTGACGCAGCGCCTCAAACTCGGCGGCGCGCTTCTTGTCGGCGAGGGCCGGCAACTGGCGCAGGTCGGTGAACTGGGGGTGGAGGGCATAGATGCTGATGCTCTTGTAGGGGTAACTGTCGACCCACGTGCCTGTCATGGTGGTGTCGTTGATGGGCAGCACCTGGAGGGCACGCTGGCCGGTGGAGGCCACCCAGTCGACCATCGCCTTGAGGTCGCCGAAGTCGCCCACGCCAAAACTGCCCTCGCTGCGCAGCGAGAAGACCGGGATGACGGTGCCGGCAATCTTGGTGGGGTAGTAGGGGAAGTAGGCTTGCAAGAGTTCGTAGACGATGACATCGCCCGAGCGTGTTGGCGGCATAACGACGCGGCGGTTGTCGCCGGTCTCCCATGTGACGCCCTCGGAGCCTGTGGCGGCGAACTTGAACTCCACGATGGGGTTCTTGAACTTGGCGATGTCGAGCGTGGCAACCCACTCATTGGGCTTGTGCTCGGCCATCGAGACACCGTTGGCGGCGTCCCAGTCGCCCAGCGCGGCCTCGTTGCCGACAACCAGCAGTCGCTCGCCGGTGCGCAGTTGCGGCGCGCGCACCTTGAGTTGGACAGTGCGGCTGTAGCGCGTGGGCTCCACGGCAACGCTGCGGTCGTGAGCCGCGACGCAGTCGGTGAACGCGCTGCTGTAGAGGTAACTGTCCTCGGGCAGGTCATTCCAGTGGTCGTAGACGATATACTTGCCGCCCTTGACGGCGTTGAGGTCGAGACGGTGGGTGACCACGAGCCACTCGTGGCGCACCTCGTTCTCGCCGCGGTTGACGCTGTAGTAGTAGTCGAGGGTCTCGGGTGTCTTGTCAAGTTCGATGTCCACGCGCCAGACGCGACCATCGCTGGTCTTCATCAAGTGTCGAGCCTCGACCTCACCGCGCTCGTCGAGCACGTTGAGGAGGATTTCCTCGCCGTAGATGGTCTGGTAATCAAGATTAAATTTGATTTTCATGAAAATTGTACTTTAATAGTTAGTTGTTTATTTTGTGGTAAAGATAACGAAAAAAGCCGATGTGTGATTTCACGCGTGCGAAACAAAATAATAATAATTAGTGCAAACGTTTGCATTATTGAGATGTAAAAAAGGTGCGGCAACCCGTTGTAATCGGGAATGCCGCACCTGATGCGGTTGATGGTCAACCGTCAACGGTCAACTTTTCAAAATTATTGAGCGAGGATAGCCTCGAGCACGGCGTTGACATCGCCCACGTCGACGCTAGTGTCGCCGTTGACGTTGAATTTGGCCTCGTTGTTGCCGGCGAGGATGGCCTCGAGGATGGCGTTCACGTCGCCCACGTCGACCTTGTTGTCGCCGTTGACGTCGAACTTGTTGCCATCGCCGGCCTTCTCAATCACGCACGTCAGAGCGTCGAGGTCCACAGTGATTGTGTAGTCACCGGCGAGTGCGCAGAATGCAATCTGACCCTTGGCAATCGCGAGCTCGGTGCCGTAGTCACCCTCGGCCATCACATAGTCGCTCTCGCTGTCCTTGACCTCGGCGGCACCGTAGCGGCTGCCGGCGATGGCATCCCAGTCGCTGCCCAGGGCGGTGGTGAAGCTGAACCAGCCGTTGCCGTTGTAGCTGTCCTTGACAGTCACGGCCTTGCTGAACTTCTTGCCGCTGACGAGATCCATTGCGACGCCCGCATTGGCGGCCCAACCGTCATTGCCCTCGATGTCACCCAGCAGGTACAGCTCCGGCTCGGGCTCCTCGCCGGCCGTGAACGTCACGGTCATGGCGTTGAGGTCAACGCTGATGTTGTAGTAGCCCTCGGCCATCTCAAACGACATGTGGCTGTCGTAGGTCACGGGAATCGCGACATCCAGCTGGGTGTCGTCAATGACGTAGTTCTCGACGCCTTCGGCCGCCGTCGGACCGAAACGCAGGCTGTTGATCTGAGTCCAACCGCCGTTGTCGCCGTCAAAGTCGGCCAGAGCGCGGGTCAGACCGATCCAGCCCTTGCCCTCCCAGGAGTCAACGACATGGATGCTGCCGGTGTACACGACTTCGTCGTTGCTCGACAGCGCGATGCCGTCACACGGCTGGAAGCCGTTGGGGTTGCCCTCGATGTTGCCGAGCACATAGACGCCGTCGGCCTCCTTGGGTTCCGGACCGGGGTTGTCACCGTCCACGGCGATGTTGAGCACACACGAGGTCTCGGTGACGTCCTTGACCGTGAGGATGAGGTTGCCGGTGAGCGGCATCGTCATATTGTTGGTCGTGCCGGCAGTGAGGGTGTTGTCACCCTCGACGAGAGCCTCGGCAGTGCCGTACACGCCCATGTCAAACAGACCCCAGTTGAGGTCGGCCTGCTGAACGGTGGTACCGCAGAGCTTGAACTCGCCGCCGTTGGAGGTGATCTGCACTCTGTGGGTGCCGTCGTCGTTCTTCTCGAACATCACCGCGGGGGGCATCGACCAGTCGAAGTCGCCACCGGTGATGTAGAACGTCAGCTTGTCGGGATCGAACGGCTCGACCTCGCCCTTCTCGGTGATGGTGATAATGACCATGCGCGAGCTGGTGTTGAACACGATGTGGAGGTCACTGGTGGTTGACAGCGTCACAGAAGGGCTGTCGCCGGTGTTGGCGTCAAGGCGCTGGGGCTTGCCGCTCGTGATGTTGTAGCTGCCGCCAAAGCGGTAGGGCTGAATGCCTGACCAGTCGTCGGCTGCCTCAGAAAGCTGGGTCGTGAATGAGAAATACTTCTTGCCCATTTCAACGTTAGTGATGTCAGCAACATACTCATTCTCCGACGAACCCTGGTCCATCTTGAGACCATCGTTGGTGACCCAACCGTTGGAAAGCTCGCCGATAATCCAGCAGTCGGCATTGGCGCTGAAGCTCACAAGAGCCGCCAGAGCCAACAAGAGGAAAGAAAAGTAATTTTTCTTCATAAACTGTTAGTTGTTAGTTAAGTTTGTTAATAAAAATGTATTTCAAATTCTTTCCCCTCCTGAAAGAGGGGGTGGGGAGGAATTGATTGCATTAAGAGTTTATTTTACAACCTCCAAAATTACAGATTTATTCTTTAATAATGTGACTTGTGATTTCTAAAATCTGCGAGAAATCTGTGCAATCGTTTGCGGTGTGGCCGCGGACATTACGCATTATGAATTATGCATTATGAATTGTGAATTAATTTGAGTAATTTTGTGGCGTGGTTGGTCGATGGAAAGTCGGCGTTGGTCGACCGCTGTGGCCCGAATGTCGATTGCGGCTGGTTGGCACTTAAACTCAAAGGTGTCGCAATCGTCTAATCAACAAACGAATAACGATAACGCATTATGAATTATGCATTATGAATTATGAATTAATTTAACGATATAACGATTATGAAAACGACAGTACGCAACATGATGATGTGCCTGGCGATGATCGCGGCACTGATGCTCACGGCGTTGAGCGTTGACGCGCAGTCGCGCGATCGTAGGCGTCCCAGTGTGAGCAACACCGGCGGCAGTTCAAGTAGCAGTTCCGGCAGCCGCTCGACAAGCGGTTCGAGCGGTAACCGTCCGAGCGTGGACCGTCCGCGCTCGAGCGACCGTCCGAGCGTTGACCGCTCGTCTCGCGGCAGTGACCGCTCGGGCTCGATGAGCAGCGGTCGTAGCCGTGGCGGCTCCCGTCCCGAGAGCGGCGGCGGCTCGACCACGCGTCCCGATGGCGGTAGCCACGGCGGCCATAGCGGCCATGGCGGCGGCCATAGCGGCAGCGGTTACAGCGGTGGCGGCGGCGGCCACAGCGGCGGCGGCTCGACC
>JAFTDD010000072.1 GCA_017454355.1 Muribaculaceae bacterium | reverse complement strand
GGGGATCTGTCTTGCGAAACATAGTCAAAATCACTCATTACTTTGATTGATACAAAGTTACAAAAAAATTCCAATCCGACACGCATTTTGAACTATTTTTTAACATTACAGTAAAATTAGACTTTTTGCAGTGGACTCAGTTTCTAAAATAACTAATGGATAATTTGTGAAACAGGGGGACGGTTCTTGTGTCTCGGCCGCGGTTTTTCTATGAGAAATTTTGCGGTGTGAAATTTTAGTTGTAATTTTGCAACCACAGTTACAGTAATACCCGTTGCAAAAAAAACGACAGGCAGATGAAATTCTATAATAGAGAGAAAGAAATCGAAGTGCTGCGCCAAATTGAACAGCTCTCGTCCCGCTACGCACAAATGACTGTTGTCACAGGCCGTCGGCGCATCGGCAAAACTTCACTAATCAAGCAGGCGTGCAATCACATCCCCTTTGTCTATCTCTTTGTTGGACGGAAGAGTGAGACCTTGCTATGCAGAGAATTTGTTGAGGTTATTATGAATACGCTGAATCTGGATTTGGGTGAATTCAACTCATTCAGCAGGCTTTTTTCCGTGCTGATGCAACAATCGACAAGAACCAATTTCACGCTTGTCCTTGATGAATTCCAGAACTTCAAGTACATCAACGAGGCCGTGTTCAGCGACATTCAGAACACATGGGATGCCACTAAAGACGCGAGCAAAATGAACCTCATCGTTTGCGGCTCGGTCAGCACGATGATGAGCAGGATTTTTGACGACCGTAAAGAGCCTTTATACGGCAGAGCGAACAACCGAATTCAGTTGCGACCCTTTTCAACCCGTGTGCTAAAGGAGATATTGGGCGACTTCAATCCCGAGTTCACCAATGAAGATCTGCTGGCTCTTTACATGACAACCGGCGGAGTGGCAAAATACGTGGAAGAGATGTTAACTCATGGTGCTTCCACAAAGGACAAGATACTCAAGCAATTCATTTGTTATGGGTCGTACTTTGTGCCCGAGGGGAGGGAGATGCTTAGCGATGAGTTCGGCCGTGACAGCGGCAACTATTTCTCCATCCTCAACGCCATTGCCGAGGGAGAGAACACACGCGGAGCAATCAAGAGTATTACCGGAGTGGAGCCTGGCGGCTATCTTGACAAATTAGAAAAGCAGTATGCTCTCATCTACCGGTATCGTCCATTCATGGCCTCGCCACAAAGTCACAATGTAAAATATGGAATCAATGACAACTTTCTTCGCTTCTGGTTTCGCTTCGTGCAGAAGTATATAAGTGCTGTTGAACTAGGCAATACCGACTACGTCCTTAAGAAGATGCAGAGTGATTATGAGACCTATTCCGGCTTTGTGCTCGAACAGTACATGCGCCAAAAGTATGCCGAGACCGGTCTGTATAATCTCGTGACAAATTACTGGGAGCGGGACGGCGGCAACGAGATAGACCTTATCGCCGTGAATGACGCCGAGCGGCGTCTTGTCATAGGAGAGATTAAGCGACAGTTTAGCCGCATTGATATGAATCGCCTAAAGGAGAAATCCTGCCAAATTGTAATCAAACAGATGCGGCACTACTCCATTGAATATGTGGGTCTGTCAATGGACGACATGTGAGCGGAACATGGGGACGGTTCTTGTGTTTCGGCAAGTGAAACACAAGAACCGTCCCTGTTTCCTTCACGGCGGGGCGCGTCAGCGGATAGCGCCGGGCTGGTAGCGGTGGTTGCGGTCGTAGGTGGTGATTTCAAACGAGCGCACCGTGTAGAGGGCATCGCCGTCGCTGAAACTGATGGAGAAGTGGGCGGTGCCGCTCTTGAGTTTTTTCGTGGCTACCACATCGGCGCTATAGCGCACGGCACGGCCCGGAGCCAGTTCGCTGATAATAGCCGTTGGCGATAGATAAATCTCTTTGGTGCCGCTGACGGTGATTACCGGCGCGATGTCATAGACATAGTCGTTGCCGGCATTGCGCACGTTGAACACAAGGCGCGCATGCTCCTCGGCCTCGATGCTGCGGCTGTCGTTGCTGTCCAAAAAACGCACCTCCTCAATCTCGATGTTGGCGTAGGGATTGATAGTGTTATATGGGCGGTAATCATCGCGGCTGTGGTTGCGGTAATAGTCGCTGGTGCGGTAGTCGTCGGTCTTGGGCGCTGTTGCCGCCGCGCCGATGGCACCGCCGATTACCATACCCATCACTGTGCCGGCCCTGCTGCCACGCCAGCCGCCGGTGACGCCGCCGATTGCCGAGCCAAACAAGCCGCCCAACGCGGCGCCCGACGTCGTGCCATAGAACTGCTCGCTCGTGGTGCACGATGTCATCATCATCAATGCGGCAAGCATAGCCGCCAAAATTTTAGTCTTCATCTATCATCAATATTTATATCGGTTGTTTCTGTTTCTTAAGACAAGCCACGGGGGATAAAGTTTAATCCGCCGGAAATTGCCAACGGCAAAGTTAACAATTTTTCCCGACACTTGCTCCCCTTTCCCGAGAATTTCTACCAACGGAGTTAAAAAAACAGTGAATTGAGAGAGTTCAAGTAGTTTTCAAAACCATGTTCAATGGAAAACCGAATAATTTACCGCAACATTTGGAAAGTCGCTCCAAAAAGTGTAACTTTGCAACGAAAAGTCACTCCAAAAAGTGTAACTTTGCAGCGAAAAGTCGCTACAAAAAGTGTAATTTATCCGTTTATTCATCTTATAATCAATACAATTGCAATGTATAGACGCAAGATAGACGAAACCATGTTAAAATGGAAGTCTTCTCCAAATCACAAACCGCTTGTAATAAAAGGTTGCAGGCAATGTGGCAAGACGAGTTCCGTCCTCAACTTTGCCCACAATCATTACAGGCACGTTATCTACCTCGACTTTCATGAGCACAGGGAGTTTGGGCTCTTTTTTGCGGGGTCGTTAGATGTAGATACCATTCTTCTTAACATATCGGCAGGCATCCCCGAAGCCGTTTTCATTCCCGGGGAAACCTGCATAGTGCTTGATGAAATCCAGGAATGTCCCGACGCGCGTTCCTCCCTCAAGTTCTTTCACCGTGATGGTCGTTTTGATGTGATTGCAACCGGTTCGCTGCTCGGGGTGAGCGGCTACAAGAGCCGCGACGCAAGAGAGGAGGAACAGCGGGCAGCCATACCGGTGGGTTCGGAACAGATTATAACCATGCACCCGATGGACTTTGAAGAATGGTTATGGAGCAACGGTATTACCGATCAACACATTAACTACCTGCGCTCATGCCTCACCGATGAGAAACCCGTCAATGCGGCCATTGACAGTCGCATGCGCCAGCTACTGCTTCAATACATTGTTGTCGGTGGTATGCCCGAGGCGGTCTCCACTTTCCATCAGACCAACAATCTGAATGATGTCTTGAGTATCCAGCGCGGCATCATTGAGAACTACAAGGCCGATATGCTGAAGTATGCGACACAGGCCGATAAAGGCCGCATACGCGAATGTTTCGAATCTATCCCGATGCAACTTGCCAAAGAAAACAAGAAATTCCAATATTCCGTAATACAGAAAGGAGCAAGAGCCTCGCAATATTTAGGTTGCCTGCGATGGATTGAGGATGCGGGCATCATCCACCGATGCTATAACACCAGCATAACTGAACTTCCACTCAGCGGCAATGCGATTCAGGATTCATTCAAAGTATATATGGCAGACATCGGTTTGCTGATAAGCATGCTTGAGCAAGGCACAGCATGGAGCATCCTGCGCGGCGACCTGCACGGCTACAAAGGTGCCATATATGAGAATCTTGCGGCAGACATACTGACAAAAATTGACAGGCAGCTTTTTTTCTTCCAGAAAGACAGCGGCATGGAACTGGATTTCCTAATTCGGTACCGCGGCGAGTGTTGCCCGATTGAGTGCAAGGCCACCACTGGCAATTCCAAATCGCTACGCACTTTATTCAAGCACCATGAGCACTACCATGTGGATCATGCCATCAAGGTCGGTGACTACAATGTAGGCAGGGCCGGTCAACTACTCACGCTGCCGTTCTACATGCTGTTTCTGCTGACAGAGACCTGACCGGATTGTTGGCATAGAACCAAACCCGGGGAGGCTACACAGTTGCAGCCTCCCCGGGTTTTATGTTGCTCGCGGCGAACGGGTCACTTCTTTTCGGCGGTTTTCTTGGCGGCCGGCTTCTTGGTGGCCGGCTTTTTGGCGGCCGGTTT
Organism: Muribaculaceae bacterium; assembly: GCA_017454355.1. Taxonomy (GTDB): domain Bacteria; phylum Bacteroidota; class Bacteroidia; order Bacteroidales; family Muribaculaceae; genus Sodaliphilus. The sequence continues at coordinate 25,220 of JAFTDD010000072.1, read as the reverse complement.
CTTCTTGGGAGCGGGCTTTGCCGGCTCGGCGGGAGCGGCCTCGGCGTCAGGGGCGAAGTCGCCCACCTGGGCCTTGACGATATTGTTGCGCATCATCTCCACCTCGCGCTTGAGCATTTCAATCTCATGTTCTTGGTTGCGGATGGTGAGCAACAGCGCGTTGAGTTCCTCGTTCTCAATCTCGGCCGGATACTGGGCGTCGACGCGCGCCATGAAGTCGCTCAACACGTTCATATAGTTGGTGAACGCGCTGTAGGGCGAATCGTAGGGGCTGAACATTGCGTGCATCGAGCCGTCGCTGTTGTGCTTGGTGCTCATGTAGAAGAAGTGGTCACTCGTCTGCAGATAGTTCCAGTCTTGCAACAGTCGCTTGTCACCACACAGGCGCACACGCTCCGAGATGGAGTAGAGTTTGTTCATAGCCTCCTGCTGCAGGCCGTTGCCCAGCCAGGCGCTGATATCGCGTGTCTCGTCGGCCCACGATATCGGATGCGTCACCGTCATCACGTCGGCCGGCTTGAGTTTAGCGATCACCTCGCTCGGCGTCCAGAAGTGGATGTCACGCTCGGCGGCAAAACGCGGCAGTGCCTTCATGAACTCAAAGATACCGCTCTCGCGCGGCTGCGTCTCGCCAAAGGCATCAAGGTTCATAAACAGGTTCACCAACTGCTGCTCCTGCGGCAAGGAGGCAATCCAATCGAGGTACTTGTCGGCCGTCAGCGGGTAGGCATCCCAGTCACGGTTATTAAAGCGGAAAGCGATGTCGTCGCTCAACTTGTCGTTCTTCATGAGCACCTTCAGTTTGGGTGCTCCGGCAGCGGTGTAGACATAGTTTGGCGACTTCCAGCCCAGAATGTGCTTGGGGCCGTCTGTGATAACCGCTTTGAAACCCATGGCCTTGACCATAGCGGCGATTTCGTCGTTATAAATCAACTCGGTGTTGCGGAACACCTTGGGCTTTTGGCCGGTGAGTCGCTCGATGCGCTCGCTGTGGAACTTGACTTGATACTCAAAGTCGCCCGGATCTTGCAGCGCTGCCAGCGAGTGGGCGTAGGTCTCGGCAAGGAACTCGACGCAGCCGGTGTCGGCAAGCGCCTTGAGAGTGTCGAGGAACTCCGGCACATATTGCTCGATTTGGTCGAGGGCGGTACCGCTCACGCTCAAGGCCACCTTAAACTTGCCTCCGCTCTCCTTAATCATGTCGAGCAGCATCTCGCAGGCGGGGATGTAACTGCGGCGCGCGATGCGGGTGATAATCTCGTCGTTGGCAAAGTCATCGTAGTAGTAGTGGTCGTTGCCGATGTCAAAGAAGCGATAGGTCTTCAGCCGGTAGGGCTGATGTATCTGAAAGTAGAAACAGATTGCTTTCATAGTCGTATTTCGTTTTTCGTTATTCGTTTTTGGTTTTGCGTTGTGATGCGTTGACTAATGTATCAAGTTCTTGTAAATGTCGATAACCTTAGCGCCGGCCTTGACCCAACGGATTTGGTCCACCTCTGCCAAACCTTCCTCACGCAGGCTGTTATACATCGCCGGATAACTCAAGATTGAGTGGATAGCGTCGGCCATGGCATCGATGTCCCAATAGTCGACCTTGATAACGTTGTTGAGGATTTCGGCGCAGCCGCTCTGCTTACTGATAATCGACGGTGTGCCGATTTGCATTGCCTCAAGCGGCGCGATGCCGAATGGCTCGCTCACGCTGGGCATGATAAACACGTCGCTGAACTTATACATCTCGTAGACCTGCTTACCGCGCAGGAAGCCGGCGAAGTGGAAGCGGTCGGCGATGCCACGGCGCGCGGCCAAGCGAATCATCTTCTCCATCATGTCGCCGCCACCGGCCATCACAAACTGGACGTTGCTCACCTTGGCGAGCACACGCGCAGCGGCCTCGACAAAATACTCTGGGCCTTTCTGCATAGTGATGCGTCCCAGGAAAGTCACCACCTTGTCGTGCTTGGGAGGCACCTCAACGTCAAGCAGTTCGCGGCTGAGCGGTTCCACAGCGTTATGCACCGTGGTGACCTTGGCCGGGTCGATACCATACTTCTCGATGACGGTGCGCCGGGTGAGGTTACTGACAGTGATGATGTGGTCGGCATTGTTCATACCGTCCTTCTCGATGCCGAACACGGTGGGGTTCACATTGCCGCGCGAGCGGTCAAAGTCGGTGGCATGGACGTGAATCACCAGCGGCTTGCCACTCACCTGCTTGGCGTGGATGCCGGCAGGATAGGCCACCCAATCGTGGCTGTGAATCACGTCAAAGTCGAGGGTGCGCGCCACCACGCCGGCCACAATCGAGAAGTTGTTGATTTCCTCGATAAGGTTGGACGGATAGCGACCCGAGAACTCGATGCAACCCAGGTCGTTGGTGCCCATATAGTTAAAGTCGGCGTAAATGTGGTCGCGCATGTCATAGTAGAGTTGCGGATCCATCAGATTGCCGATGCGACCGTTCACGTAGTCCCAATTCACGTCGCGCCACGCCACGGGCACACAGTTGGCGCCAAGGATGCGGGCAAAGTCTTTCGACTCGTCGCCCTGTGGCTTGGGGATTACCATCGTGATGTCAATGCCGCCGTTCTGCGCCATACCCTGGGTGAGGCCGGCGCTGGCGGTACCCAGTCCGCCGAGGCTATGCGGTGGAAATTCCCACCCGAACATTAATGCTTTCATCTCTTTTATTAATCGTTTAGCGTTGAGGGGTTGAGGGGTTGAGCCTCGATGTGGGCAGAATAAATTCTGCCCCTACAAGCGCTCGGTGATAATGGTTTGTCGTGGGAGGGGCGGCCAGGCCAAAGTGAGGCTCTACATTTCTTCCCATTTGCGCCAGCAAATGGCTCAACCTCTCAACTCTCAACCTCTCAACCTCTCAACCTTTCAACTTTTCACAGGTTTATTCGTCAATGATGTGGAGGTTCTTGAACAGTCGCAGCACACGCAGGATACAGCCCACATTGGGGGCGAAACTCACTGCGCCGCGGCCTATAAAGGGCGGATTGCCGTCGTAAAGTTCGCTCAGCGAACCGATGCAACCCTCCTTCATCTCGTCCTCAAAGCCAATCATCATGCGCTCGATGAACGCTATTGAGTTGATGCCGAACACTCGGATATATGCCTTGCTATAGAACTCCATCAGCCACGGACGCGCCGACCCGCTGTAGTAGGCCATCTGCCGCTCGGCAGGATTGCCGACGTACCAAGGGATGTAGCCGTAACTATTGGGGCTCAAGGTGCGCAGGCCCTTGGGGGTGAGCAGTTCGCGTGTGCCCACATCGAGGACCCCCTTGCGCTGACGGCGATCGAGCGGCGAGTAGTCCAGTCCGATGGCGATAATCATGTTGGGACGCACGCTCAGGTCGGTATAAGCGCCGGCCACGTAGTCATAGAGGTAGCCGTAGTCGTTGAGGAAGGTGTCGATAAACGCCGGCTTGACCTTGTCGGCCAGGGCGACACACTGCTCAACAAAGTCGGCCTGCTCCGGCACCTCGGCGTAAAGTTCCTTTTGCACAAACTTGAGCGCGTTATACCACAAGGCGTTCAGTTCAACGAGGTAGCCTGTGCGGGGTATCATCGGCGAGCCATCGGGGTGGGTGCTGTTCATCCACGACATCGGACGCCGCGTGCCCTCCACGGCCAGCAGGCCGTTGTCGTCGAGCCACAGGTGAGGATGCTTGCCGTCGACGATGTGGTTGATGATTTGTTTCACCAACTCGCCGTAGCGTTCACGCGCCACCTCAATATTCTGGTCATGGGCATAGCGTTGCACACACCACACTGCCCATAGCGGCACGTCGGGCTGGTCAATATCCTGCAGATGGGGATCCTCGGTGCCATCGGCCATCCATCGCTGGAGTGCCTGACTGGCGGTGTCCATGATAGCCTCAAAATCAGGGCAGTGGTGCACCGAGAGGGTGCAACCAGGCAGACCGATGAACTCGTCGCGGGCACGGATTTTGAACCACGGATAACCGGCCAGCAGATAGTGACCGTCGGCATTGGTGATATAGAACTGCTTGGCGCTGTTCTTCATGCAGTTGTAGAAACTCGTGCGAGGCGTGCGAGGCGCAATCTCGTCCTCATACATCTTGGCAAGCGAACGCGTGTTCACGGGGCTCACTCCGGCCGAGAAGATAAGGCTCTCTCCTTTCTTGATATCCACCTCAAAGTAGCCCGGCACGTAGAGGTCCTCGCTGTAAGGGATGCCTCGCTCCTGGTCTTTGACATACTCGATATCCTTGTACCAATGCGGGTCGAAGACAAACGTCGGCTTGCGGCTAAACTGCATATAGAGCGTCGGATAGCCCTCATACATGCACGTGGCGATGCCATTTGGCACCTCGCTGTAATCGCGACTGGCCACCGCATTCTCCAGACACAGGTCATTGGCATCGCGGAAGGCGAGGAACGGGCGGAACTGCAGCGTCGTTCTGGAATGTGCATCAACGAGAGTGTAACGAATAAGAATACGGTTCTCGTGGGTGATGAAAATCTTTTCCTTCTTCAGAATCACGCCACCCACACGATAGGTGGTTGTGGGCACCCGCTCGCAGTCATACTCGCGGATGTACTTGTGCCCGTTGGGACTGTAAACGTTGCCCTTGTAGCGGTGCAGGCCAAGGTTGAACGGCGCGCCGTGCTGAATCACCGTCTCGTCCAGGCTCGAGAGCAACACATGGTTGTCATCATCAAGTTCGGGTATCGGAATCACCAGCAAGCCATGCTGCTTGCGAGTGTTACAACCCACGATTGACGTGCAGTGATAAGCACCCGATTGGTTAGTGCGCAGCATCTCCTTGGTCAGCGACTGCTCCAAGTTAATCATCAGGTTCTTGTCAAACTTCAGATAGCTCATGGAAAATTATTAGTCGTTAGTTATTAGTCGTTAGTTAGCGCTAAATACCGCGGTACTTTGCGGCAGACAAATGTACAATATTTTTAGCAATCGGCCAAACTTTTTTTCTCAAAATCGGATTTTTCACCTCTTTTTGAGCAATATTGCCGATGATTGCCAGTTTTTTTGTAACTTTGCAAGTTGAAACGTTTACATTTGACTAACGACTAACGACTAAAATATGCTTCAAGACAAGATTGACGCCATAAAGGCGCAAATAGCGGGTCTCACCGCCGACAGCGCGGAGGCACTCGAGGCACTGCGCATCCGCTACATGAGCAAGAAAGGCGAGATTGCCGCATTGTTCAACGACTTCAAGTTGGTTCCTCCAGAGCAAAAGCGCGAGATGGGCCAGCGCCTGAACGAAGTGAAGACGCTCGTCACCGACCGCCTGGCTCAACTGCGCGAGCAGTTTGCCGCCACCGAGCGCGAGCGCAATCGCGTTGACATCACGCGCCCGGCAATGCCGCAGGCGTTGGGCACGCGCCACCCGCTGTCGGTGGTGCGCAAGGAGATTATCGACATTTTCTCACGCTTGGGCTTCACCCTGGCCGAGGGTCCGGAAGTTGAAGACGACTGGCACGTGTTCAGCGCGCTCAATTTCGCCGCCGACCACCCGGCTCGCGACATGCAGGACACGTTCTTCATCGAGCAGAACGAGGCCGACGTGACACGCAACATCGTGCTGCGCAGCCACACCAGCAGTGTGCAGGTGCGCACCATGGACCACCAGCGACCGCCCATCCGCATTATCTGCCCGGGACGCGTCTACCGCAACGAGGCAATCACCGCCCGCGCCCACTGTTTCTTCCACCAAATCGAGGGACTATACATCGACAAGGGAGTCACATTTGCCGACTTGCGCCAAGTGCTACTCTACTTCGCGCAGCAACTCTTTGGTCCCGACACCAAAATCCGCCTGCGCCCCAGTTACTTCCCGTTCACCGAGCCCAGCGCCGAGATGGACGTGTCGTGTATGCTCTGCGGCGGCGAGGGTTGCTCCTTCTGCAAGCACACCGGCTGGGTGGAAATCCTGGGCTGCGGCATGGTCGACCCGGCGGTGCTCGAGGCCAGCGGCATCGACCCGACTGTCTATAGCGGCTACGCCTTCGGACTGGGCATTGAGCGCATCACCAACCTCAAGTATATGGTGAAAGACCTGCGAATGTTCAGCGAGAACGACGTGCGCTTCCTCGACGAGTTCCGGAGCGCCCACTGACAAGCAGACTTCCACATGGCAGTGAAGACACTGAAGTATCAAATACAAATTGATGAATTGATTTCACAAGGCGGGCTACCACCCTCATTGTACCCGCCTGAGAATCAGCCTGCTTTCAGATTTATTGATAGTCACAGTGAGGCAGGCAATCATATTCCGGCCTTGATAAAACGCCCTTCCAGACGGTTGCCGATGTCAATAGCCATTTCTGGGTATGCATTGTCATGTTTCGACACAGAATTTCATGCGACACTGCGATACAATAATCTGAAAAAATCTTTTAAAAATATCAGCAAGACGTTGGGAGATGCCCTTGCAAGAGGGACTTTGAAACCGACAGACGGGTTAGTCACACTAGCCGATACATCTGGGCACTTCGATTTCTACGAGTATAGTGATTTTGATGCCTCGGCAACATTTGTTTTAGTTAAGCAATTATCATGAATACGATTGAAGGCGTTGCTTTACCTTTTGAGATGGACAAACTCAAATGGTTGGTGGATCTGATCTATATTGAGGGGCCACTATTATCGCTATTTCAACATGAGAGCGGCGACTATTACCTCCTGTATTGGATTGATTGCGATGATTGTGCTAACCGATGGATGATTGTCAGGGTAGGCCTCAACGACATCTTGAGATATATTCACCGTGAAATCAGCCTACGCTCCCTATTGACCTCGACGGCCGACCGCTTTGTGAGGATCGTTGATTTGGATGATAAATTAATGCCTTTGCGTTCACCGGCACTTATTTCGTGTACTTCGCTGCCCGAGGAATTTCTGCCTGAAGAAGATTCCTTTTTCTCTTCTGACGGTGTTGCAGCCATAGAGGAAAGTGTAAAGACAACTGTCATTAACGTCAGTATTCCTGAAAGGGATATGGGTTTCCTGTCATCTCTCGTTGAGAGAATGGGTTGGAAAATCTCTGTTGATAACATTAAAGAATTAGCAAAGAAAACGGCTGTTTTATAAGTGTATCTCCTCTTCTTCATCCACACTTTGGAGGTAGTAAGGGGGATGGCTAATGATGATGACGATTCAAGAGCGATATAGTGGGGTGCTGGAGCATTTTGCCGCCACGCAGCCCGAGCCGCAGAGTGAACTGAGTTTCACCAACGCCTTTGAGACGCTGGTGGCGGTGATGCTGAGCGCCCAGTGTACCGACGCGCGCGTCAATATGGTCACTCCGGCTCTCTTTGCCGCGTACCCCACCGCCCAAGCGATGGCAGCGGCAACCGCCGCCGATGTGCTGCCCTATATTGCCAGCGTGAGTTATCCCAACAGCAAGGCGGCCCACTTGGTGGCGATGGCACGGATGCTCGTCGACGAATACGGTGGCCAAGTGCCCGACACGATGGACGCCCTCACTCGCCTGCCGGGCGTGGGACGCAAGACGGCCAATGTGGTGCTGGGTATCGTTTACGGCCAAGCGACAATTCCCGTCGACACTCACGTCTATCGTGTTGCGCGCCGCATCGGTCTCTCGCGCGGCACGACGCCCGAGGCCGTTGAGCGCGACCTCACACGCCACATTCCAGAGGATAAACGCTTCCCAGCACACCACTGGCTATTGCTCCACGGCCGTTACATCTGCCAGGCTCGCAAGCCCCACTGCGACCGCTGCTCCTTGACGACCTGGTGCCGCCACTACGGATCCTCCCCCACGTCATAACATAACTATTATCCCCGAGTGCTTGTAGGGGCAGAACCTTTAGCTCGCGACCGAACGGGAGCAATTTATTCTGCCCACCTCGAGGCTCAACCTCTCAACCCCTCAACCTCTAAACTATTCAAACAATGAAAAAGAGCATTATCTTATTAGCGATGGCGATAGTGGTTGCCGCGACTGCCTGCCGGCAGACGACGCAAACGGCCACCGTCGCCGAGAATGAGACCGGCTTGGCGTGGTATGAAGACACAGCAGCCCTCAACCGCCAACTTGCCGCAGCCGTGCTTGACGCCAAGCAACTTGACTCAGCCAAGATTGCCACCAACCTCATGCCCATCCGCAAGGACTATCCGGGCCAGGAATGGACCGTGGCCGACGGCCACGACATGGTGCTCGTGGTGACGCTCGTCGACTCGAGCCGCATGGAGCGCTTCTTCGGCCGCGATGACGTCTATCAGATTGACCGCGAAATGGGCACATGGGTGTCGCTGCCGGCCGACTGGAAAAATCATGCCGCCGCCTTTGAGGGCCTCGACAGTGTCGCCACACACATGAGAATGCTGCAGTTGTTCGGCCTCAGCCCCGACTGCGACTACGACATCATGGTGCAGTTCTATGCCGACCCCACAACCATCTTCCGTCCCAGTCACGACCCCGACATCACCACCACGACCACCACACTCGATTTCCCGGCAAAAATCACCGAGGACTACAAAGTGGGTGAGACAAACTTCCGCGAGTGGTACCGCTACAGCGTGCAGGCCGCCTACGAGGACGACAGTCCGCTGCCCTGGACGCAGATGGGCTACACCTACGACTGGCACGAGGGCGCGCCTCACCAGGGCCTGTCGGAGTATATCGTCGGTCACCACACCTGGATTAAAGTGAAGAGCCGCCAGAAAGTCTCTGACTTTATCCGCGGCCTGTGACCTTTTTAGACATAAGGACATAAGAAACAAAAGAATTTTTTGTTCTTTTGTCTAAATTTGAGTCCACTGCAAAAAGTCACTGATTAATTTTCAAATCTTGTTGATTTAATTGTAATACTTTTTGCAGTGGGCTCATAATTGGAAACGCATCCACAAATCTGCCATTTTCTCCACACAAGCAAAATAATTACCTTAAAATAGACGCCATCTCGCAAAAATGTTGTACCTTTGCATTGCGGTTGAGCCGTTTTTGGCAGTTTGTCCGCAAACGCTCAGTCGCAATTTAAGCACCGCCCGACGTGTCGGCACCGCAGTAATGACATAATAGAAACAGGCGTTTTCTGTAACGCTTTGGTTTTGACAGAGTAAGAATTTCGCAACCTTTTACAAAGTCAGTCAAAAACAAAGCAACGGAGACGCCCCTTTAGGATTGTATATCTTCCCATCTCAGCCGTGGTCTGTAACTATGGCTTTTGGGTTATATATACTCCTACGTGGGGCTTTCGACGTTGCTCATTCCGGACTGACTGGGCATGCGAAAGCCTTTACTCTGTGGAACTGAGCAACAGACTTGGCTCCACGTTTTGTTTCCAATTGAAAAATCCTTAAAAACTTTATTGCTGGTCATTAGGAGCCATGGCCGAATGAAAACTTCGTCATGGCTCAATTATTTGACAATATAGAACAGCGGTTCACCGACGGGTTGAAAGGTTATATTTCAACCCATGGTGTGAAACGAGTGGATTTTTGCGTAGGTTACTTTAACCTGCGCGGGTGGAATCTAATTCTCAACGAGATTGACACTTTGCCGGGCGATTATGTGGACGAGCAGGGAAGCATGCAACCCGTGCACCGCACCTGCCGCCTTCTCATCGGCATGCACCAGCCCAACGAGGAACTCACCCGGTGGCTGTACGGTAAGGAGGATCACACCCCCGACAACAATTTTGTGCGTGAGCAGAAAGTGAAAATCGCCATTGATTTTCGCCGCCAGCTACAGATTGGTTTACCCACAACTAAAGACGAATGGACGCTACGCCGCCTCTCCACCCAAATGAAAGAGGGCAAAGTGTGCGTGAAGCTCTATGTGCGTCACCCCTTGCACGCCAAACTATACATCGCCCACAATCCCGACAATTATCCTCATCCGGTTTATGCCCTCATGGGAAGCAGCAACCTCACCTATTCGGGGCTGACCGGCCAGGGCGAGCTTGACGTGGCTATTGACGATAGCGACAACGAAAAGAAACTTGCCCGATGGTTCGATGACCGCTGGAACGACCGTTATTGCATCGACATCACCCAAGAACTGATTGAAGTCATTGACAACAGCTGGGCCGGCGAGGTGGTTATACCGCCATACTACATTTATCTGAAAACCGCCTATCATCTGAGTCAAGAAGCAAGAAGCGGCATCAAGGAGTTCACTCTCTCGCCCGAATTTCGCAAGGAACTGTTCGACTTCCAACAGACAGCCGTCAAGATTGCGGCCCGTCACCTGCGCAACGACCGCCGTGGCGGTGCCATGATTGGCGATGTCGTGGGACTGGGCAAAACCATCACCGCTTGCGCTATCGCCAAACTCTACGAGACCACCTTTGCCAGCAGCACACTCATCATCTGCCCCGCCAACCTGCAAACCATGTGGCAGGGCTATGCCAAGAAATATGATCTCAAAGTCGACATCATGTCGATGGCTAAGCCAATCGATGTTGACAACTCACGCTACTACCGCCTTATCATCATCGACGAGAGCCACAACCTGCGCAATGGCGCCAGCGGACGGCGATATGCAAATATCAAGCAACTTATCGACCGTCAGGACAGCAACGTGCTCCTTCTCACAGCCACGCCCTATAATAAGGATTTCCGTGACTTGAGCAACCAGTTGCGCCTGTTTATCAGCGAAGACCAAGACCTCGGCATTCGTCCCGAGCGTTATATCCAGGAGTTGGGGGGCGAGCGGCAGTTCATGCAGATCCATAGCGAAGTTTATATCCGCTCAATCGCCGCCTTCGAGCGCAGTCCGTTTGTCGAGGACTGGAATGAACTGATGAAGTTGTTCCTCGTGCGCCGCACACGCACCTTCATCAAGGAAAATTACGCCAAGACCGACGAGAAGAACGGGCGCAAATACCTACTGTTCCCCGATGGCACACGCAGCTATTTCCCCGACCGCTTGCCAAAAGCTTTGAAGTTCGCCACCGAGCCGGGCGACCAGTACAGCCGGCTTTATAGTGAGGACATGATTTCCATGATGGAAGAACTGCTGTTGCCGCGTTATGGTTTGAGTAGATATATCAGCCCGGAGCGCAGCGGGAATGCCTCAAACCTTGAGCGCCAAATCCTTGACAACCTGTCGCGGGCCGGCGCGCGCATGATGGGCTTCTGCAAGAGCACTTTCTTCAAGCGCATCGACAGTGTGGGGTTCTCATTCCTGCTGACCTTGTACCGACACATCCTGCGCAACGCCATATTCATCTATGCGCTCGATAATAAGTTGTCTCTCCCTATCAGCGACAACAACACCCTGCCTGATGAATTTGTCGATGACGAGGCCAACGAGGGCAAGTTGGGCGAGCAGTTCCATGACGTGGGAGCAATCACCGATGGAGTCACGCTTCACATCCCCACCGACATGGCTCACTACCTGCGCATCGCAAAGGAACATTACGATGCCATCTCAGCAAAATCTAACGTCGCTTGGCTCGATGCAACATTCTTCAAGCGCACCCTCAAGCAACACTTGCTCCAAGACTGCGAGAAACTCATAAAGATGATAAAGCTGTGCGGAGACTGGAACGCCGCCACCGACCAGAAGCTCAACGAGTTGGAGCGATTGCTCACCGTCACCCATCCCGACGAGAAAATTGTGGTGTTCACACAATATAGCGACACCGCCAACTATATCTATCGCCAGCTGCGCCGCCGCGGAATGGAGCGGCTTGCGGTGGTTACCGGCGATAATGACAACCCAACGGCAGTAGTTGAACGTTTCTCTCCAAAGAGCAACGAGCATCCTGACATGCCAGCCGACGAGCAAATACGTGTCATCATCGCCACCGATGTGCTCAGCGAGGGCCAGAACCTGCAAGACAGCCACATCGTGGTGAACTTCGACCTGCCGTGGGCCATCATTCGGCTCATACAGCGTGCCGGGCGCGTTGACCGCATCGGGCAGACCGCCGACAAAATCTATTGCTACTCCTTCTTCCCGGCCGACGGTGTGGAGAAAATCATCGACCTGCGCAAGCGGCTCAACGACCGCATCAACGAGAACGCAAGTGTGGTGGGCAGCGACGAGGTGTTCTTTGAGGGCAACGAGCAAAACCTGCGCGACATGTATAACGAGAAGAGCGGGGCGCTCGACGATGACGACGACAGCGACGTGGACCTCTCCTCGCAGGCTTATCAGATCTGGAAAAACGCCACCGACGCCAACCCCGACTTGGCACGCATCATTCCTAAGTTGAATAATATGATATATTCCACAAAGCAGGTGGATGAATTAGCCAAAAGCGGTGTCGTCACCTACGCCCGCACGGCCAACGAGTTTGACGTGCTCACGTGGCTCGACCCACAAGGCAATGTTGTGAGTCAGAGCCAGCAGCGCATTCTCCAGGCTCTTGCTTGCAGTGCCGACACGCCTGCGGCCCGACCGCTCGACAATCATCATGAACTTGTGGCCGACACCATGGCGCGGGTGGAACAAGAAACCACAAGCAACAACATTGGTGGCATGCTCGGCAGCCGATTCAGTACGCGCCACCGCCTGGTTGACCTGCTCGACGCCTATTATGAGCGGCAAACCAATCTGTTCTTCAACGAGGAGCAGAAGCAGGAATTGAAGCTCGTTATCGACGACCTCTACAACTATCCACTGCTCGATGCCTCGAAGGTGGCACTGGGACAGATGTTGCGCCGTGGGCAGAGCGAGGACGACATCGTAGAATACGTGATCGAGCTGCGCAAGGAGGGCAACCTGTGCCGCTTGCCGGCCGAGGAGAATGAGCATCGCGACCCCACCATCATCTGCTCAATGGGAATGAGGTATAATCCGTAAAAAAACAAGAACGATGATAAACAAGAGAGATTTTTTACGACTTATCAGTGACGGCAATTTCAAGGAACTTTTCATAACCGAACTGGGCTGGAACCGCTATCGTGCGCAGAGCCAGTTGCCCACCATCGCTGTCGATGACACGCAATACGACATCACAGCCATTGCCGAGCGCAACGGCTTCCAGGTGCTCACCTGCACTGTGGGCGAGTTGCCCGGCAACAGCACTTGCCGCAAGATTGACACCAAGCTGCGTCGCCAAGCCAACGACTACATCTGCATCTATCGCTTGCAGGGCACCGAGCATGACCTGTGGGTGGTGCCGGTGAAGAACAACGAGAAGCGCGACCTCACCTTTGTGGAATATGAGACCGCCCAGAAGGCCGACCTGCTCTACAGCAAGATTGACGGCTTCTCGTTTGAGCTGGGCGAGGAGACCAACATCGTGGACCTGCGGGCGAAAGTCCACAAGGCGTTCATCGTCAACAACGATAAAATCACCAAGGACTTCTACACCGGTTTCCGCAAGCAGCACAAGGCATTCGCCACGCTCATCACGGGGATTGACGATGAAATCGACATCAAGAACAACCGCAAGAAGCAATGGTACACCAGCGTGATGCTCAACCGCCTGATGTTCTGCTATTTCATTCAGAAGAAAGGCTTCCTCAACGGCGACTTCGACTACCTGCGCCACAAGCTGGAGTGGGTGCGCCGTGAGCAGGGCGAAGACCGCTTCTTCCACTCGTTCTACAAGGGATTTCTCATCCACCTGTTCCATGACGGGCTGAACGCTCCTCGCCACACGCGCGAGTGGGAAATCACCTACGGCAAGATTCCCTACCTGAACGGCGGAATGTTCGACGAGCACGAGCTGGAGCATGAGTATGACAACATCGATATTGCCGACGAAGCCTTTGAACAGCTGTTCGCCTTCTTCGACTCCTGGCGGTGGCACCTCGACACCCGCATCACCGCCAGCGGCAAGGACATCAACCCCGACGTGCTGGGCTACATCTTTGAGCAGTATATCAACGACCGTGCCGCCATGGGCGCGTACTATACCAAGGAGGACATCACCGAGTATATAGGCAAGAACTGCATCCTGCCCTTCCTCATGGACCGCCTCAAGGAGACCGACGCAAAGGCGTTCGCGCCCGCCGGCGAGGTGTGGACGATGTTGCGCGGCAGTGGCGACCGCTACATCTACGATGCCGTGAAGCGAGGCTATACCGACGACTGGCAGCGGCAGATTCCCGCAAACATAGCCTGCGGCATCGACACCACGCAGCCCGGCTTGCTGGAGCGTCGCAGCGACTGGAACACGCCCACACCCGAGCAGTGGGCACTGCCCACCGAAATCTGGCGCGAGACCATCGAGCGACTGCAACGCTGCGAGTCGCTGCTGAAAAAGATTAATGGCGGCGAAATCACCGAGATTAATGACTTCATCACGCTCAACCTCGACATCCGCTCGTTTATCTACGACCTGCTTGCCACTACTGCCGACTCCAAGCTGGTGCTGCACTTCTACCACGCCTTGCAGCATGTCACCATCCTCGACCCCACCTGCGGTAGCGGCGCGTTCCTCTTTGCGGCGATGAACATCCTGGAGCCGCTCTACGAGGTGTGCATTGAGCGAATGCAGGAGTGGCACGAGCAGAACACGGCACTGTTCAAGAAAGAACTCGATGAGATTTCAAACAAGTACCGCAGCAACATCCAGTACTTCATTTTCAAGAGCATCATCCTGCGAAACCTCTATGGTGTGGACATCATGGTGGAGGCTACCGAGATTGCCAAACTGCGGCTGTTCCTGAAAATGGTCGCCGTGGTAGAGGTGGACCGACGAGCCGACAACATGGGCCTCGACCCGCTGCCCGACATCGACTTCAACATCCGTGCCGGCAACACCCTCGTGGGCTACGCCACCGAGGAGCAACTCAAAAAAGACCTTGACCAAGCAACAAACATTTTGCAAGTTGATGCTAATCAAGAATATAAGCCCAAAATAGATGCAGAATTACCCAAAGTCGCAACCACGTTTGATGTTTTCAAGGAATTACAGTTAACGCAAGGAGCCGACAATGAAGCATTCAAAGAGGCAAAAAAGCAACTTCGCACAAGGCTCACTACACTGAACAATTTGTTAAATCTGCTGTTGTATACATCAAGCTATACAAATAAATATGAGGAATGGATCACGTCACACCAGCCCTTCCACTGGCTCGCCGAGTTCTACCAAATCATGCACGACAACGGCGGCTTCGACGTCATCATCGGCAATCCGCCGTATCTTGAACGTAGACAAATCAGCTATAATCTAACTAACTATAAAACTCTCGATAGCGGTGCAATTCATGCGATGTGCATTGAGAGGAGCCTTCAAATTTGCAACTCGTCAATCAGTATGATTGTTCCAATTGCATTAACATGTACTCAACGCATGGTTCAATGTCAAAAATTATTAGAAAATAAACATAGTGTATGGTACTCAAACTATGCTTGGCGTCCAGCACATTTGTTTGATAACGTTAGTAGAGCTTTAACTATTTTTGTTGCACATAAAAGCAGCAATGTCCACAAATATACGACTTCATATCTCAAATGGGCGGCTGATGTTAGAAATAACTTGTTCTACCGAATATATTATGTGAATTATGATAATAATAGAACTTCATTTTGGATGCCAAAGTTTCAATCTCAATTGGAAATAGACATTCTAGAAAAGGTTCTTTCGTCCACGTGTTCGACAACAATGATTTCAAATAGCAACTTTGCATATCCAGTATTCTATAGAACAACTGGAGGAGTCTATTGGAAAACAATTACTAATTGGTCACCAAAATTCACATGTAATGGTGTAGTCATGAAATCAAGCCGCGAAACGTCTTTAAAATTTCAGACTCAAAAAACGGCTAATATTATTGCAGGAACACTTAGTAGTGGAACATTCTGGTGGTGGTATACAATCACCTCAAATCTGAGAGACTTGAATCCATCAGATATTGCTGGTTTTAGGTTCAACTCAAGCATATTAGAAGATGATGTTTTGGAAAATATATCATTAGCCTATATGAAAGATTTAGAGGTAAATAGTGTAATGCAAATCCGGATGCAGAAAACAAAAGGTGAAACATGTACTCAACTATTCAAAGTTAAACAATCCAAGCCAATCATCGATGAGATAGACAAGGTGTTGGCTCAACATTATGGTTTCACCGAGGAGGAACTTGATTTCATTATCAACTACGACATCAAGTATCGCATGGGCGACGAACTGAACAACGAATAAACATTTCGTACTATGAGTAAATTAGATGAATTATACCGAACAAAACAATTCCTTGAGGTATCTGGGTACAATCTGCCGGCAGGCATGATGGAGGATATTGTAAGACTGGAAGAAGAACTCATCAAAGATGAAGTACTACCCAATCTAACCCGCGCAATTGAACCGATTTTAACAAAGCTGAAAAGCGGCATTGCGCTACTTGTTGAATACAAGCCAGATGAACCAATCTCCGTAGCGTTCTCTCGGGAACAGGACATTATTGATATTGTGGAAGCCAAACGAATTGCTCCAGCTATAACATCAACACAGCCGGCGGCGAACGAGCCTACAGAACAGAGCTGTCCAATTGTACAAGAAGAAACAGGTCCTGCTCACAATTTTGGCAATCTAAATTCTGATGCGCCGAATCATCTGCACGAAGACGCACAAGACCAAAACAAATTGGCATTTTGCCATCCGAATAATCAAAATGAGGAGAAACTCAATGCAAATGAGGCTATAGACAATTACTTTGGCATTCCGATAAAGCCAAACGGAGGTCAGATTATCATTCCAACTGCACCTGCCGCTCACCTAAAGCGGGAAGGTCTATATATTAGAATTGACTATCCTGATGGACACTCGGATACTAATCACGAGGTGTGGCAACTATTTGTGGATTGTATCAAGTGGATTGGCCCGGAAAGGGTCAAAGCCTTAAACATATATATCAGAAAAACTCCTATTGTTACTAACCAATTAAGTTCAAATGATACTATTCGTTCTAAGCAACGCCATGTTGGCAACGGTCTTTACGTATGCACGTACTCTAAGACCTTAGAAAAATTCAGATGTCTCATATTTATTAATGAAAAACTAAATCTTGGTTTAAATATACAATTATTAAGTAAATAATGAGTGAAATTTTGGGGCATTAGATTTGGATATTACGTCAAGATGCAGTAATTTTGCAGGCGTAATGACGTAAATATTTAAGATTATGGGACAAGTATCAATGACAGTCCGTGTGGACTCAAACCAGAAAATTCTCTTTGACCAACTCTGCTCAGAGTTCGGGATGAGCGCCAACACCGCCATGAACATATTCGTGAACGCTGTGGTGAGAACCCGCCGCATCCCCTTTGAAATCAGCGCCCCGCAGGAGGACAAACCTGTGGATGGGTTGACGGCCTTCTACGCTTTACGTGCTGAAGCACAAAAGAATGGGGTCGCCGATATGACTCTTGACGAGATAAATGAAGAAATACGCCTGGCAAGAGAAGAACGCGACAAACGTGATGGACAATGAAGACTTATCACGCTGTAATAGACACCAATGTTATCGTTGCTGCATTGCTCACTCCAAATGAGCAGAGTGCAACGGTTAAAGTGGTTGATGCATTATTGAAGGGCAACATAATGCCGTTATATAATGACGAAATCTTATCGGAGTACGACGAAGTATTAAGGAGAGATAAATTTCATTTTTCTTCATCAACAATTGACTTCCTTATTAATGAGATTAGACGTTATGGCATTAACTCCGAACGCGTTAACTCTGTCGAGCATTTCCCCGACCCGAAAGATGTGGTGTTCTATGAGATAGCACTGTCGAAAGACGACGCCTATCTGGTGACTGGAAACATCAACCATTTTCCGCGCACGCCAATCGTGGTCACCCCCGCCGAGATGATGGCTATCATTGATGCGGAGGAGAAACAGTAATACGCTATGACTGTCGAGTACTTGGGAAATAAGGCATTGTTGGAGCGAGAGATGACTGCGTTTCTCGCGCCGAGCCACGTGTCGCCGCTGGCGGTGCTCCCCACGCTCGATTGGGCGTCGGCGATGAGCCACGGCACGCGTCCGGTGGTGAGCGGCTTCACCTCACGGCTCGAAAAAGAAGTGCTGGCCGTGCTCGCCCGTGGCACAGCACCTATTGTGATGGTCACCGCCCGACACCGCTACAAGCGAGTGCCGGCTCACCTGCAACCACTGCTCGACAACGAACGCCTACTCATCATATCCCTGGGTTTGGGCACCCGCCTGAGTCGCCAGAAGACCGCCAAACGCAACGCCTACGTGGCCAACCTCGCCGCCGCTATCGTCTTTGCCTCAATCAACGAGACCAGTTCCCTTTTTCCAATCTATTATTATGCCACCCACAATGACAATAAAGTCACAATTCTAACACAAGAATAATCCACTTCAAAGAGTATTACAATTCACGTGACAAGATTTTAATCATAAATTTTCACATATTATTCATAAATTATTTAAGAAAATAAACTCTCTTGTTCTCATGTCAAAAAATGTGGAATATGATAGGGGTGTGCCGCGTTTTGGGACACGTGGCGTATATTTTTGCCGGGAAAATGGCGAGGACTGGATAATAAATGCCGATCCACGCGGTTTTATTATTAAAGACTAACCACTAACAACTTGAGAATTATGGCACGCAAAGTAGAGAATAAACACTGGTTTGACTTCCAATATGAGGTTGTGAACCGCGAGGCGGACTACGCTATCATCCACATGGGCGCGGCGACGGTGTCGCTGAGCGACCGCGAACTTGGCCTGGTGGCCGAGGCATTGCAGCGGCACGGCGGCTTGGACGTTGGGCTGCGCGACATCCCGTGGCTGGACGAACGGGTGCTTGACGCGGCAATCTTTGACTTCCAAAGCAGTGTGGACGACACCAGCATCGACTACGACACCATTTCCGTTGAGCCGGCCGGCCGGCTGCCCGACGAACTGATGGCGGAGGTGAGGCAGGGCGTAGGCATTGACCTGCAATGCAATTTCTATTATCTTGAGGAAGGCATCGAGCAGTCGCGCTCGTGCCAGATGCGCATCTCGCCGGATGTGTTTGACGCGATGGTCGACACCGTCAAGCGGGCCCACACTGAAGGCACCGACTTTGACAACCTCAAGGCCGACCACCCCGAGGCCTACGCCCGCAGCGGCGCGTTGGTGCTGCAGTTTGCCGACAACCTCTGCGTGTCCGCCTACGGCCACACGATGAATATCTACCTCAAGGAGTTCCCTTATCAAGTGTATGAGGCTGTGACGTTGTGAGATTTTAGATGTTAGATATTAGATGAGGATACTATACTCACCCGAATACGCCGGCCGCGTGTACACCGGCTGCGACGAGTGCCTGATGGGCACAATGGTGTGTGACACGGCGGCGCTGGTGCGCATGCTGGAGATGCGCCTTAATATTCATGCCGAGGAATTGCCTCAGCATCTTCGCCTGGTAAAATACTACAAAGCGATGAATGAATATATGGCGACACACACCGGCAACGCGCTGTCCAAATCATTTGACTTATCGCCATTGGGCACAGCCCGCGAGGCGCTGGGCTGGCGTGACGCGTTGCTGGCGGCACGCTGGCAACCGTTACTGCACCGTGAGCCCACCAACGGAAGTGACCGTGTGGACATCATTGCCGGCATTGAGCCATTGTTTGATGCCCCGGGCCTTCCCGACCGGCTGCTGAACGTCATCAAAGCGATCAAGGAACACGAAGCCGATCTTTGCGATAAGATGACGGTGGAGTTGCCGTGTGAGCGACGGCTTCTGCACCCGATGGTCAATCGCTTGCTCGACGCCATGCTGGAGCAGGGTGCCGAAATAATAGAGGAGACTATCGATGTTAATAACGGCGACACAAACCTGCGTCGCGCCGCAAGGTTGCTATATCACAACGCCGGCACTCCAATCGACCTCGACCCACGCGACAAGTCGCTGGAGGTGCTGCGCTTTGCCGACATGCACGATGCCACGGCCTATATGGCCCGAAAGATGACCGACACACATGCCGACGTGTGGATTGCCGGCGATAGCAAAATGCTGGACAACCAATTGCGAATGGTTGGCAAGCCCGTGGTGGGCAGCGCGATGGCACCGTCGGCACCGCAAGTAACCCAGTTGATGCTGCTGGGCATCGACATGATGCGCGAGCCGCTGAATATCCACAGCCTCATCAACTGGCTCTACTGCCCGATGCAGCCGTTGGGCGCACGGGCCGGTTACGCGCTGGCCGGCGCTGTGATTTCCAGCGGCGGCTGGCGTAACGACGCTTGCCGCGAGGTGGTGAAGAGGTTTATCAAAGGTGACTTTGAGAGCGACAACGACGGCAAGGGTCACAAGCGCCGCAGCAAACTGGCAGAGACGTTCCTACCGCCGTTTGAGCCTGCCGCGTCCATCAGCCGCGCGCGTCTCACCGGTATGCTTGACGCCCTGACGGCATGGGCCCGCCAACGGACGCTGCAACTCGCTGCCGAGGGCGGCAACGAGGGCTGGTGCCGCCAGTTGTCGAGCCTGATGGTAATGTGTGAGACGATGGCCACACTCGTCCACGACACCGCCATCGGCGAGACCGTTGCCGAGCGCCAACTCGACGCGTGGTTAGCCACCCTTTATCGCGGCGAGAATTTCACACAATATGAGCCACAGGCCGGCGCCACGGTGTGCATCAATGATATGTCGCGCATGCAGGCTCGCAGCGGTCACACCGTGTGGATGTGCCAAGAGACCGTCGGCCGCCACTTCGATTGTGACTTCCTTTTCCCGAGCGAACGCAAGCGATTGGCCGGCAGTTACGAGCCGTGGGATCACAATCACGAGGCCGAGTTCCGCCGGCTGATGTCGCTACGGCCGCTGACCCACACCGATGGCCGTCTCACGCTCGTGGTTGCCGAGAGTGACGATGGCGAGGGCCTCGTGGACCATCCGGTGCTGGTGCAACTTGGCAGGATGGTGAAAAATCTGGATGTCTTCACCAAATGGCCGTCACTCAGCGATGAGGCGAGCATAGAGGTGCCTGTTGTGGCCAACGGTCCGAGCGATGGCATTATCCGGTTTGACCACGCCGAATTATTGCCGTGGCCCGAATACATGAGCCCCACGGTGCTTGACACGATGGTGCAATATCCGCTCGACTACCTGCTTGGGCGACAACTCAACATCACCGCTGCCGGTCCGGACAGCATCAAATCTGTCGACAAGACGTTGGGTTTAGTGGCGCATGCTGTGATTGAGCACCTCTTTGCCCCGCGAGACGGCCAGACTGCAGTCACGTCCGCCGAGGTTCGACAGCGCGTCAACGCCGAGTGGGAGCGGACTTTGCGCCACTGCATCGAGGCGGACGGCGCTATCCTCGACTTGCCGGAGAACCGTCATGCGGCTGCACGCCTCAAGGAGCAACTGCGCCGTTGCATCGTCAATCTGCTCGACATTCTCGACGCCAACGGATTGAGCGTGACCGGCTGCGAACGACCGCTGCAAGTCGACCTGGGCTTTATCGCCGGCGAGCAAGAATGGGATATGAAAGGTTATATCGACATGACGCTCGAGGACCGCAATGGCCGGCCGGTGGTAATTGACTTCAAGTGGACAAGTTCGCTATACTACCGCGACTTGCTCCAAAAAAACCGTTCGACCCAACTTGAACTCTACCGCGCGATGCTCGGCCGCGAGAGCGGTCGCAGGGTGGAGCGCACCGCCTATTTTATCATGCCCGACGGGCACCTCTATAGCAAGGAACCGTTTGCCGGACCGCATTGCACCCAAGTGGAAACTGAAAATAACGATGACATCGTGGAGCAGTTGCGCAATGCCTATCATTACCGGCGCGCTCAACTTGAGCGAGGCATCGTTGAGGTGGGCGAGAGCGTTGAACTTGACGATCTCCCATACTACAGCGACACCGCCGCCCGTAATCTGTTCCCCCTTGAGCAGGGAGATAACGGCCGCCAAAAGGAAAACAAATTCAGTGACTACAAGTTATTCAAACAATAAAACATGAGAAACGTCACATATATAAACGCCGGAGCCGGCAGCGGCAAGACCTACCGGCTGACACAGATACTTGCTGACCTGATTGCAAATGGCAAGGTGGAGCCGGAGCGCGTGATTATGACCACGTTTACCAACCGCGCCGCCGACGATATGCGCCGCAAGGCCAAGGAAAAACTCTTTGAGAACGGTCTCACCGAGCAGGCCACACGGTTGGACCAAGCATTGATTGGCACGGTGCACAGTATTGCCAACACACTGATTAACAAATACTGGTTTCGTCTTGGTTTGTCGCCCGACATGGGCGTGATGGCCGAGGAAGACACGACGTTCTACATCTCGCAGTCACTGGCCAATATCGCCACCGAAGACGAGTTGAAGCGATTGCACGGCTGGGCCGACAGTTTCGGTCGCACGGAGACCGGCTCGTCACGCATCGATCACAACTTCTGGCATAGAGACCTGAAGTTCATCATCGACTTCACGACCAACTATGAGATTAATTCCTACGGGCGCAGCCTGCGCGAGTCGCTCGCCGTGCTGGACAGCCTCATTGACAACAACGCCGCCATTGACCTGAGCACTGCCGAGTTGCGGTCTGCCATAGAGGAGCACATTGCCACGCTGCGCCAGGGTCGACAGACCTCTACCAGCGAAGGACGCATCGACAAACTAACCGACCTGCTGAGCGGCATTGCCGACCGCGACCTGCAATGGTTCAAACGGTTGAAAGGTGTCATGAACGAGGCCCCGTCCAAACGAGGCCCGTTGGCGACGGAGTTGACGGTGCGCTTGGCAGGGTTGTGGCGCTCGCGGCCGGTGATTAACATGCAACGCGACTACGTGAGGTTGCTTTTCACTCTTGCCGAGCGGTGGCGCGAACAGTTTGTCGAGTTCAAGCGAGTGCGCAATATGCTCGACTATAACGACATGGAGCGTTATTTGCGCGACCTGCTCGCCGATGAGGGTGTCGCCGCCGAGATTGCCGCCGACTATCGTTACTTGCTGGTGGACGAGTTTCAGGACTGCTCCCCCATCCAGGTGAAGATATTTGACCGCATGGCCGACATCATGGAGCATAGTTACTGGGTGGGCGACTACAAGCAGGCGATCTACGGTTTCCGCGGCAGCGACATCGCGCTCACCAAGGCCGTTGTCGACCGCGTGACCGGCGGCGAGGCCGAGGGCTGCGACGACGAGAGCCTGCCCAAGTCGTGGCGCTCGGTGCCCGAGGTGGTGAACGTGTGCAACAACGTGTTCAGCCGCACTTTTGCCGGCGTACTGCCACCGGACAACATCACGCTGGAGGCGGCGCGCAAGAGCGATGCGGCTACCGTGCCCGCACTGCGCTACTGGCGGATTGGTGGCAAAAACAAAGGAGAGAACGCGGCGAGCCTGGCAATGAACATCGCACGACTGCTGCGCGACGGTGTGCCGCCGGAAGACGTAGCCGTATTGGCACGCAGGAACGACGACTTGGACGACCTCGCGACAGAGTTGAGCCACACTTATGGCATTCCCGTGAGCCGCGAGAGCATCGACTATAATACGCTCGAATCAGTACAGTTGGTGGGGGCATTACTGGACATTGTCACCGATGACCGCAACACGTTGGCCAAGTCCAAGGTGGCATTCCTCACCGAGGAGGACTTTGACACGCGCAAACTCATTGAGAGCAAACTGCTGCACGATGCCGATGACAACCGGCAGCGCAGCGAATTCCTGGACGATGTGCCGCTGGTGCGGCGCGTCAGGGCGTTGAGGGCTGAGTTGCGGCAGCAGTCGGTGGCGTCGCTGGTGAGCACCCTCGTCATTGAACTGGATCTGGAGAGCGAGGTGAAAAAGTTTCACGACGCCGCCACAGGGCTCGCTACCCTCAAAGCGTTTGTCGCCGCCGCGGCACGCTACGAGGAGCATTGCCTGCAGATGAGCCTACCCGCCACCCTCCCCGGATTTGTATCACACATCGCTAATGCGGGTCTGCCCGGCATTGGCGACACGGGAGGCGTACAGTTGTGGACCTACCATGGCTCCAAAGGGTTAGAGAAACGATATGTCATACTCACGTCGCTCAACGATGCCGTGGGAGATGACGCCAAGTGCCTCAAGCGGGAGGTCTTCGGCGTACACTATGACTACATCGCTCAGCCAACGTCTGCGGCGCCGTTCCCCGAGGTGTACATCCGCATATTGCCGTTTATCTATGGTGGCGGCAACACGGCTGTGCCCTCCGAGGTGTCACGGGAATTGTTGAACACCGAGTTGTTCAACCGTGTGCATAGGCGAACTGTGATGGAGAGCAACCGGCTGCTGTATGTGGGCATGACGAGGCCGCGCGACGTGTTGATTTTGGCGTTGGAGGGCGACAAGAACCCGTTGCAGTGGTTCCACGACATTGGTCTGGAGGGGATCGCCACGTGCGCGCAGTCCGATTTGTTTGGCACAGGCGACCTGTTTGCCGACGACACGATGGATGCCGAAGCGGTTAAAGGCGACTTGTTGTACCGCGACGAGGCCGCTGCATGGTTGCTGCGCCATCGCCTGCCAGCCGCCGACAAGCCTTGCATGGCCGGAACGATGTACGTCTCGCCGAGCACTATTCACGCGACGGGGCCCGTGCTGCGCCATTGGCACATCGGCAGCCGCATGGGCACCGGGTCTCTCGCCGGCCACGAGATGAGCGAGGTGGGCGACTGCCTGCACCACATCTACTGCAACATCGAGCAGCACGACAGCGACCACTTCATCAGCGACCTAATTGAGGCATACGGTTTGACGGCATTCCTGACCGACGTTGCGGCGGTGCGCACCGCTTGGGAAAATCTCACTATGTGGCTTGAGAAAACTTACGGCTTTGAAAAGATAAAACATGAGGTGCCGTTTATCCACCGCCACGACGGCCGAGTGTACACCGGCAGCATCGACCTGGTGTGGGACACCGGCAACGGCATAGTCGTTCTTGACTTCAAGACGTGCCCGCTTGGCGACAGCCATATTCTCGACAGCGCCGATGAGCACTTCGCCAGCCGCTACGCCGGTCAACTTGACGCCTACGCGCGCGCCCTCGGTGCCGCCGGCCACCGCGTGCTCGCCCGCCTGATCTACTACCCCGTCAGCGGCCTGCTCGTCGAGGTTGGAGAGCCGCAAGCGGTGACAAATGTGAGCCCCGTTAGGGGCGACAGTTCCTAGGCGGGGGCGCTAGCCCCCGTGAGTATGGTGTGAGTTTTTCTCAAACAAAGCCCTGTAAGGGCGACAGAAACGTGCGGAGACTGTCGAAACTGTATCATAATTAGCGCACGCGTTGCGTGCGGAAATCTTTCAAAAATCTTATTCTAAATATCACATTTATTAAATCCTTATAAAG
>JAFTDD010000071.1 GCA_017454355.1 Muribaculaceae bacterium | reverse complement strand
GTACAAAGTACAAAGTACAAAGTACGAAGTATGTTGTGAGAGGTCTTTTTCATTGCTTACTTTTGTCTAAAAATTCGTCCCATTGCTTGCTGTCGCCACAGAAGACGTTCAGGTCCACCTCGCCCTTGACGCCCTTGATGCGGCCGTGGTGGTCGATTTGCTGGATGACGTGTCCGCGATGGGCCACCTTGTCCATGTCTTGGAAAGAGCATAGCCACAGGTTCATGTCGTCGTCGCGGTCGTAGGTGCCGGCATAGACGGCTTTGTAGCCGTCGCCGTTGGTGTAGATGAGCAGTCGTTGGTGTCCGGCCTTGCGCAACTCATTCACCATGTCGCGCAGGTTGCGTGTTGCTTCGGCGCTGTAACTGCGGTTCATTTTACCTTCCTTCTCCACATCGATGGCGAGCGGCATGTCGAGGTGTATCCCCTTGATGGCAGCGAGGAAATTGCGTGCCTGCTCGCGTCCGTCGCGCTTGAAGATAAAGAAGTGATAGGCTCCCACCTTGAGGCCGGCTTGCCGGGCGTTGGCGGCATGGGTGCGGCGCATGGCGTCCTTGAGGGTGACGCCCTCGCTGGTTTTGACAAAGACAAAGCGGTGTCCGGCCTGCGCCACACGCTGCATGTTGACGCGGCCGTTGTGCTTCGACACGTCGATGCCGGTGATGGTGAACGCGCTGTCGACGGCGGGCACGGCGGGGTAGTAGTGTCGCCACACTTTCCACGCTCCCCAGCCCACGGCGATGATTGCGGCGGCAAGCAGCAACCACTGGCCGGCACGCCGTACGTCGCTTTTGGCGGTGCGCAGGATGCGAGCCAGACCGTTGGCCGTCTTTTTTTGTCGCCGTTTCTTCATCGTGTCTTCTATGAAAGGTTTACCGTTTACCGTTGACCGTTGAGGGGTTGTAGGGCCTCGCCTTGGCGTGGCCGTTCTTCGCGTTGGCGCGCTCGGGGATAGTGGTTTTGTCGCTACTTGTGGCCAGGCCAAGGCCAGGTCCTACATTTATTCCCATTTGCGCCAGCAAATGGCTCAACCTCTCAACGCTCAACCTCTCAACCCTGTACGACTTTAGCGGCGGCGCTTGCCGTGGGACTGCTGTTTGCGTTGTTGCTGCTCGAGCATGGCCTGCTGTTGCTTCTGGGCCTCGGCCAGGCGTCCCATGCAGCCCTGGCGCTCGCTGGCCGGCTTGGCGCGGTTCTCGGCGATGGTGCGCTGCACGTCTTCCTCGCTCACCAGCGCGCGGCACAGGTAAGTCTGGGCGATGGTAATCAGCAGCGAGATGAAGTAGTAGTAACTCAATCCCGAGGCGTAGTTGTTGAAGAAGACGAGGAACATGATGGGCATCAGGTACATCATCCACTTCATGCCCGGCATCTGGTTCTGCTGCGACTGCGACTGCATCGTCAGGTAGGTGTAGACGATATTGGTCACCGTCATCAGCAAGCAGAAGAGGCTGATGTGGTTGCCGAAGTAACTCGAGATTAAGGGTATCTGGGTGTCCCACTCAAAAATTTTGTCGGGCGCGCTCAGGTCGGCCGCCCATAGGAACGATTGTCCGCGCAGTTCGATGCTCGAGGGGAAGAAGGTGAACATCGCGATCAGGATGGGCATCTGCAGCAGCATCGGCAGGCAGCCGCCAAAGGGGCTCGCGCCGGCCAGCGAGTAGAGTTTCATCGTCTCTTGTTGACGCTTCATGGCGTTGTCGTCGCCGGGATACTTGTTGTTAATCTCGGCAATCTCCGGCGCCAGCAGGCGCATCTTGGCCTGCGACATATAACTCTTGAACGTCAGCGGCGAGAGGACAAGTTTGATGATGATTGTCAACAGCAGGATGATGATGCCGTAACTGTTGATGAACTTGCCCAGGAAGGTGAAAATGGGGATGATAACCCACGTGTTGATCCAGCGGAACAGCGCCCAGCCCAGCGAGATGAGGCGCGTGAGGTCCAAGTCCTCATCAGGCGAGAAACTGTCGTAACTCGACAGCAGCGGGTAGCGGTTGGGACCGAGGAAGACGTAGAACGACGCGGGGCGCTCACTCAGGCTGCTATAGGGCAGCGTGGTGGCGAAAGTCATGTTCTTGAGGTAGTTGTCGTAGCGCGGGTCGCCCTTGTCGATGCTCGTGCTCTCAAATTTGCCGCCCACCATCACGCTGTCGGCGATGAGCACGGTGGAGAAGAACTGGTTTTTGGCGGCCATCCACTTGAGGTTGTCTTGCGTCTCGTCGTCATCGTTGCCGGTCTCGCTCAGGTAACTCACTCCGCCGCCGGCGCTCTTGTAGTAGATGGCACTGTTGCGCTCCTCAAACATCTTGCCCTCCTCATGGCGGCTCATCAACTGGTTCCACTTGAAGTCGATGGTGGAGATGTTGGTTGGGATGATGTGGTCCATGCCGCTCTGCTCGAGTTCCATACGCACCATGTAGGTGCCGGGCACGAGGGTGTAACGCAGGCTCCAGCGTGCGCCGCCGGCCAGGTTGAGGCTCATCACGGCGGTGCTGTCGTTCACCTGCTCGGGGGTGAAATACAGGTCTTTGGTTTCAAATCGCTGGGTGTTGTTGGCCAGCGTGAAACTCATCGTGTTCTCGTTGCCTTTGAAGAGTTGCAGCGGTTTGCCGAAGGCGGTGTAGGCCTTGAGGGTGGCGCCCGCAATCATACCGCCGTGGCTGTTGATGTCCACGGCAACGCTGTCGTTTTGAAGGGTGACGATGGTCTCGGTGCCGCTCAGGTTGGCGGCAAAGTCGCCGCCGGCGAGGTAGCGCGCGGTGGCGTTCTTGACGGCGAGCACGGCAAGGTTGTTCAGGCGCGCGTCGGCCACCTTGCCGTCCACGATGTCGCTATAGGTGACTGTTGTGTCCTTGAGGGCGATGGTGCCCACCACGCGGCGGTTGGCGTCCAGGGTGAGCGTCACTCCGCCGTCGGCGATGGTGGCCGCGGCGCTGTCGGCGGTGGCCATGGTCGCCAGCACGCTGTGCAGGCGCTCGAGGTCGGTGGCGGCGAGCGTGTCGCGACGGCCAATCACGCCGGCGGTGGCCTCGTCGGCGGCAGCCGCGGCCGCGATGCTGTCCTGGCGGTGGCGTTGTGCCTCAATCTCGGCTTGTGATGGCGTGTTGAGCCGCATGAAGCCGAAAATCACGGCACACATCAATATCATTCCTGTGATTGAATTCTTGTCCATTTATTTTCGTTTTTCGTTTTTAATCTAGGGTTTCTAGGAATTCTAGGGTTTCTAGTTTTTCTGGGGGGTGTTGTTGATGGCGGCGTGGATGAAGTCCATGAAGAGGGGGTGGGGGTGGAGCACGGTGCTGCTGTACTCGGGGTGGTATTGCACTCCAACATACCATCGCTTGCCATCGAGTTCGACGGCCTCCACAAGGTGGGTCTGCGGGTTCTCGCCCACGCAGTGCATGCCGGCCTGCTCAAAGCGGGCACGGTAGGCGTCGTTGAACTCAAAGCGGTGGCGGTGTCGCTCCTCAACATCCAGACGGCCGTAGGCCTGCGCTACGCGCGAGCCTTCCTTGAGGCGGCAAGCGTAGGCTCCAAGGCGCATCGTGCCGCCCATGTTGGTGATGCTCTTTTGCTCTTCCATCAGGTCGATGACGTTGTGGGGCGTTTTCGGATCCATCTCGGCGCTGTTGGCGTCGGTCAGCCCAAGCACGTTGCGTGCAAACTCGATGACCATACATTGCATTCCCAGGCAGATGCCCAGGGTGGGCACATCGTGCTCGCGGCAGTAACGCAGGGCGATGAACTTGCCCTCGATGCCGCGTGGACCGAAGCCCGGTGCCACCACCACTCCGTCTTGCCCCTCAAGCATCGCGGCCACGTTATTGTCGTTGAGGCGCTCACTGTTGATATAGGTTATCTTGACCTTGCGGCCCTGATAGGTGCAGGCCTGCATAAGCGACTCGTCGATTGACTTGTAGGCGTCCTGCAGTTCGACATATTTGCCCACCAGACCGATGCGCACCTCGCCTTGAGCCTCACTGAGTTTGACGAGGAACTCGTTCCAACGCGTCAAGTCAGGCTCGGCGGCGCCGGTGACACGAGTCTTGGCCAAGATGATGTCGTCCAGCCCCTGCTCGTGCACCATCAGCGGCACTTGATAGATGGTGGGGGCGTCAATGCTTTGGAAGACGGCGTCGGCGTCGACGTTGCAGAACTGCGCCACCTTGCGGCGCATGGGCAGCGGCACCTCGCGCTCGGCGCGAAGTACGAGCGCGTCGGGCTGGATGCCCACCTGCTGCAACTGCTTGACGCTGTGTTGGGTGGGCTTGGTCTTGAGTTCGGCCGCCGCGCGGATATAGGGCACGTAGGTGAGATGGACACACATGCAGCGATAGCCCAGTTCCCACTTGATTTGGCGCACCGCCTCGAGGAAGGGCAGCGACTCGATGTCGCCCACGGTGCCGCCAATCTCGGTGATGACAAAGTCATAGTCGCCGGTGGTGCCCAGCCGCATCACGTTGCGCTTGATTTCGTCGGTGATGTGGGGGATGATTTGGACGGTCTTGCCCAAGTAGTCGCCGCGGCGCTCCTTGTCGATGACGCTCTGATAGATGCGGCCGGTAGTGACGTTGTTGGCCCGTGTTGTCTTGATGTCGGTGAAGCGCTCGTAGTGTCCCAAGTCGAGGTCAGCCTCATGACCGTCGACAGTGACGTAGCACTCGCCGTGCTCATAGGGGTTGAGCGTGCCGGGGTCGATGTTGATATACGGGTCGAACTTCTGGATGGTTACCTTGAAGCCGCGCGAGAGCAGCAACATCGCTATAGACGACGAGATGATGCCCTTGCCCAGGCTCGACACCACGCCGCCGGTGACAAAGATGTACCTTGTCTGCTTGTCGTTGTCCATTGTTTGTGAAAGGTTTACTGTTGACAGTTGACCGTTAGCCTAACGGGAAATTAAACAATTCAAACTGCAAAGGTACTGAAAAAGTACGAAGTAACCAAAACGATATGGCCGTTTTGCGCTGTTTTGCGCTCACCCCACCTTAATTATTTCCCGCAAAGGAGAAAATAGCCATGATATCAATTGAAGAGGTCATCCATTGTAATAACCTTGCTGAAGCGGTTGCTGTATGGCGTGCGCGCCAATCCCCAAGTGGTCACAAGACTCAGATGCTCAGAAACAACGAACGGTCAATAGTCAACGATCAACAGTCAACCTCCATCAAAATGCCCCGTTGACATTGACAAACGCAAAATTTATATATAACTTATAATCAATCATCGGCCCTCTTTACAGAGGCCGATTGATTGATATATATATTAAAATAAACGCGCCCCCGCGCCCCGTGGGGGTGTCAGAAGGTTTTCAGCAGGGTGTAGAGGCGTTGCACCGGCAGACCCATCACGTTGTAGAAACTACCTTGAATGCCGCGCACGCCGATGTAGCCGATCCATTCCTGAATGCCGTAGGCTCCGGCCTTGTCCATCGGTCGGTAGTTCTCGATGTAGTAGTCAATTTCCTCGTCGCTGAGCGTGTCAAACTCGACTTGGGTCTGGGCGCTGAAACTTTGCAGCCGTTGTGCGGTGTGTACCGTCACGCCGGTCACTACCGAGTGTGTGGCGCCACTCAGCATTTGCAGCATCGCGCGCGCGTCGGCCTCGTCGTGAGGCTTGCCCATCACCTCGCCATGTGGGCCGATGACAATTGTGTCGGCCGTGATAATCAGTTGGTTGCCGTCGGGGCGGTAGGCTTGGGCCTTGAGGCGCGACAGGTGCTCGGCAACCTGCATGGCCAGCATACCCTTGGGCACCACCTCCTCGATGTCGTCGCGCACCTCCACACGGAAGCGCACGCCGAGGCCCGCCAGCAGTTCGCGGCGTCGCGGCGACCCGCTGGCAAGCACCACATCATATTTATCTAAATTCCGTAACATAAGATTTAACTATTTGGCGGTGGCGGCACGCCGGCCGTCGCCCATGGCGAGGATGACGGTTGCGCCGCCGCGCACGATGTCGCCGCCGGCCACGAGGCCGTCGATGTTGCTTTGCATAGTGTTTTCGTCGACGACGATTGTGCCTCGGCGACTCATTTCCAGTCCCGGCACCGACTGCGGCACCAATGGGTTGGGGCTAACGCCCACGGCGACGATGACCAGGTCGACGGGCACCTCGTCGATGGCGCCCTCGACGGGCACCGGCGAGCGGCGTCCGCTGGCGTCGGGCTCGCCCAACTCCATCCGCTGGACGCGCATTGCCTTGACACGGCCGCTCTCGTCGCCGAGGTATTCCACGGGGTTGTGGAGCGTCATCAGTTCCACGCCTTCCTCGATGGCATGCTCGATTTCCTCGCGTCGCGCCGGCATCTCGTCGCGTCCGCGACGGTAGACGAGCATCACCCGCTCGGCGCCTTGTCGCAGGGCCGTACGGCTACTGTCCATCGCGGTGTTGCCGCCGCCGATGACGGCCACTGTGTGGCCGGTGAGCACCGGCGTGTCGCCGCCGCGGCCGGCCTCCATCAGGTTGATGCGAGTGAGGTATTCGTTGCTCGACATGACGCCTTTGAGGTTCTCGCCGGGGATGTTCATAAAGCGTGGGAAACCGGCTCCCGAACCGATGAAGATTTGCTCGTAGCCTTCAGATTTCAGTTCGTCGACGGTGATTGTCTTGCCCACCACACAGTTGGTGACAAACTCCACGCCCAGGCGTCGCAGTCCGTCGATTTCGTGGTCGACGATGGCGTTGGGCAGTCGGAACTCGGGGATGCCGTACTTGAGCACTCCTCCCACCTCGTGCAGGGCCTCAAACACGGTGACTTTGAAGCCTTGTTGCGCCATCTGTCCGGCGTATGTCAGTCCGGCCGGACCGCTACCCACGACAGCCACTTTGCGTCCGTTTGGCACGATAGCGGGGGCGACTTCCGTCTCGGGGTGGTTGCGTTGCCAGTCGGCGACGTATCGCTCGAGATAGCCGATTGCCACGGGTTTGTTGCCCATGCGGTTGTGGATACATTTGCTCTCGCATTGCTTCTCCTGCGGGCACACGCGTCCGCAGACGGCCGGCAAGGCGCTGGTGCGCTTTATGGTGGCTGCCGCGGCGGCGATGTCGCCGGCCTCTACGCGCTTGATAAAGCCGGGGATGTCGATTGCCACCGGACAGCCGGTGACGCATTGCGGGTTGGCGCAGTCAAGGCAGCGGGTTGCCTCGCTGTGGGCCTGCTCGTCGGTGAGGCCGCGGTTCACCTCGTCGTTGCAGCGGATGCGTTCCTGCGGGTCGAGCATCGCCATGGTAACGCGCTCCACGGCACCGCGCTCTTTCGGTTTGATGGCGGCACGCAGTTCGGCGCGCCATTGGGCGTCACGCCCGTCGTTGAGTTCTATCATAATGTTAGGCCTCTCCCGCCCCCTCCTGAAGGAGGGGTGTCAAGTTTTGGCGGAATGTTAAAGATAATTGATTGTCGGATAATTTTTTCAGAATCGTCCTCCGAAACTGTATCATAATTCATATTTTGGAATTTAGCCGCCCTAACGGGCGGGAAATCTTTCAAAAGCTAAATAAAAGCAAATAATTAATATTCTAATTTATAAGGATTTAATAGATGAGAGATTTAGAATAAGATTTTTGAAAGATTTCCGCACGCAGCGCGTGCGCTAATTATGATACAGTTTCGAGGACTTAATCATGGGCGCAGGCGCATGAGAAGTTCGTCAAAGTCGATTTGGTGTGCGTCAAACTCCGGTCCCTCAACGCAGACGAAGCGCGTCTTGCCTCCCACGGTGACGCGGCAGGCGCCGCACATGCCGGTGCCGTCCACCATGATGGCGTTGAGCGACGCCTCGGTGGGCACGTCATATTTTTTTGTGAGCAGCGAGACGAATTTCATCATGATAGCCGGTCCGATTGTCACGCAGCGGTCCACGTGCTCGCGCCGGAGCACCTGCTCCACGCCCACGGTGACTAGTCCCTGCTGTCCGTAGGAGCCGTCGTCTGTCATGATGATGACATCGTCGCTGCTGTCGCGCACCTCTTTCTCGAGGATAATCAGGTCTTTGGATCGTCCTGCCAGCACACTGACGACGCGGTTGCCGGCCGCCTTCATGGCGCGGATGATGGGCAGCAACGGTGCCACGCCCACTCCGCCGCCACAGCACAGCACTGTGCCGAAGCGCTCGATGCGGGTCGCCTTGCCTAACGGGCCGACCACGTCGGTGAGGCAGTCGCCGGGATTGAGGGCGCAGATTTTGCGTGTGCTGTCGCCCACGGCCTGCACCACCAGAGTGATGGTGCCGCGAGTCGGGTCGGCGTCGGCGATGGTGAGCGGGATGCGCTCGCCTTTCTCGCCACAGCGCACAATCACGAAGTGTCCCGCACGGCGCGCGCGGGCAATCAGCGGCGCTTCCACCACCAGTTTGGTGACCGCGGCCGAGAATTGTTCCTTGTATATAATCTTATTCATCGTTTGTAATCTCCCCACATAGTCGCTACGCTCCAATGTGGGGTTAAAGAAATATAACGTCTATCGACGTTTGGTTATAGTTTAAAATGCAAAATTAGCAAATTCCTCTCGAAAATTCCCGAAAATTCCCGAAAATTATTTTATCCCGTGAATTTCCGCAATAGTTCGGTAATTTTTTTGGTTTAGCGTCAATTCACGTCTATAACAACGTCAATTTCCGCGAAACAATTATTTATAGCACTTCTTCATTTTTTTTACCGAAGTATTGTTTCCGTGAATTATCGTGAATTTTTTATTTCAAAAAAAAGGTTGTGTATTGCAAGACGAAGTCTTGTACTCATCATCAAGATTATTTATTTACGGAAATTCACGAAGATTCACGGGAGATTAATTTTCGAAAATTTTCGGAGATTTTCGTGAGGATATACATGAGGCCGTTACCAGCCGAAGGCGTGGGTGTCGTCGAGCCAGAGGCCGCGCGCCTTGAGTACACGCTCAATGACGTCGCGCGCCACGCCGTGGCCGCCGGTGACGCTCACAATTTGTGCCGCGTCACGCGCCTCGGGAGCCGCGTCACTTGGCGCTACGGCCACTCCGGCGCGACGCATGGCAGGGACGTCGGGGATGTCGTCGCCCACCATCATCACCTCGTCGGCCTCAAGCCCCTGTTCTCGCATCCATTGCTCGAGCACCGGCAGTTTGTGGCTCGCTCCCAACCATATATCCTTTATGCCCAGCGAGGCGTAGCGCACCCTGACGGCCTCAACGGTCGCCCCACTGATGATTGCGATTTTCAGGCCGAGTTTAACGGCCAGTTGCAGGGCGTAGCCGTCCTTGATGTTCACGCCGCGCATCGGCTCGCCGCTCGGGTGCATTGTGATGGTGGAGGGCGAGAGCACGCCATCCACGTCAAACGCAATGCCTCGCACCCGTCGCAGGCGTTCGTCGGTGAGCGTGTTGCCGTATCGTGCTGCAATGCCGCGGGTGAGCAGGTTGTAGGTGTCGTGTAGTAGAGTGTCGCCCTCGAGCAGTGCCATGTGGCGGTTGACGGTCGACAGGTCGCCGCGTCGCGCCGGTCCGCTCTGCAGGTCTCGGGGCGATGTGCCTCTGGCGATGCCGTCGAGCATAGATTGCATCATCGGCAGCACCATTCTCACGTCGAGGCCGGTGCCGTTGCTCTTGAGCAGGTCGTCGGCCATGGCGAGCAGGTGGTTGGAGAAGTTGTTGGTCAGCACCGAGGCAAGGTGCAAGAATGGCTTTTTGTCGCTCGGCAGGTACCGCACGTTATTACTGATGGCGCTCGCGAGGTCTGTCACGGCCCGTAGGTCGTCCTCGGTGGGCGCGTCCACTGTCATCGGCACGTCGTCAAGCGGAATGGGGTCGGTGCTGAACGACATGACGATTTGCAGGGTTCCGTAGTGCTTGCGGTGGCCGGCAAA
Source organism: Muribaculaceae bacterium (assembly GCA_017454355.1). Lineage (GTDB taxonomy): Bacteria > Bacteroidota > Bacteroidia > Bacteroidales > Muribaculaceae > Sodaliphilus. The sequence goes on along the minus strand of JAFTDD010000071.1, from coordinate 2,483 downwards.
GACGTCCATGGGGCAGGTACCGCTGGTGTGGAGCCATGTGCCGCCGGTGTCGGCTGTGGCGGCGATGACGTCGGGGATGGCGTCGTCGCTCACGGCGAGCACATAGTAGTCGGCTCCCGTGGCGAGATCCTCGGGACGGCTGGCGGCGGCGCAGCCGCAGCGCGCTGCGAGCGCACGGGCGTGAGCCGGAGTGCGGCTATAGACTTGCACCAAGCTGGCGGCGCGTGCCAGTGCCGGCGCCAGGCTCGCGGCGAGGCGTCCGGCTCCCAGAATGACAATCGTTTTCTCTTTCATGCCGCAAAATTACTCAAAAAACTGCGAAGCCGCAATAATATGTTAAAAAAGTGGAAAAGGATTGTGGTGTCGTGAAAAATGAGTAACTTTGCCTATAATATTTAATCAATCAATTATGAGCCAGATAAACGACAGGCAACCTAGCGTATTCTCTCCATTCCAGTTGCAGATGCTGGAATTGGTTTCGCGTGTTCAAGACCAGCGTGAGATGGATGATATCCGTCGATTGTTGTCAGACTATTTCGCCCGCAAAGCAGAGGCCGAAATCGACCGTTTGTGGGACGAGGGCCTTATTGATAATACCGTGATAGAAGGCTGGAAAACCGAGCACATGCGCACTCCTTATAAACAATGAAAAACGTAGTGCTCGACACAAATTGCCTGCTGATGTCATTGTCTCGGCGTGGTAATTATTATAAGATTTGGCGTGAACTCATTGAGGGCAAATACGTCCTGTGTTATACAAATGAGATACTTGCCGAATATGAAGAAATCTTGACACAAAAAATGGGCTCTTTGATTGCCGGAAATGTGATTTCGGCAATTTTGAATTTGCCTAACACCCTGCAAGCACAGGTGTATTTTCATTTGCATTTAATCACGTTAGATCCTGATGACGACAAATTTGTGGATTGCGCCTTCAAATGCAACGCTCATTTTATTGTTACTCAAGACCATCATTATGACGTGTTACACGATGTGGAATTCCCGGTGATTGATGTGATTTCGATTGACGAGTTCTTGGAAATTCTCAATAATTCCGCTGAATGTTAAAAAAGTGGAAAAGGATTGTGGTGTCGTGAAAAATGAGTAACTTTGTGGGCAATAACGAAAACCGGATAAACCTAACAATTTTTCAATAATAAAACCTACACGATGAAAGAAAAAATTCTCAAACTGTTCAAGGAACGCTTCGGCACCGACGGTATCCTCTATGCCTCGGCCGGCCGTATCAACCTCATCGGCGAGCACACCGACTATAACGGGGGCTTTGTGTTTCCGGGCGCTATCGACCGCTACATCGCTGCAGCCATCAACGTTAACGGCACCGACCGCGTGCGCCTTTACAGCGCCGATATGGACGCTTACGTTGAGTTTGGTCTAAAGGAGGAGGATGCTCCGAAGGAGCAGTGGGCACGCTACGTGTTCGGCGTGTGCCGCGAGGTGATTAAGCGCGGTGGCCAGGTGAAGGGCTTCGACGCCGTGTTTGCCGGCAATGTGCCTCTGGGCGCCGGCCTCTCGTCAAGTGCCGCCCTCGAGTCGTGTTTTGCCTACGCGATGAACGACCTGTTCAATGACAACAAGATAGAGAAATTTGAACTCGCCAAGATTGGTCAGAGCACCGAGCATAACTATTGCGGCGTGAACTGCGGCATTATGGACCAGTTTGCCAGCGTGTTCGGCAAGAAGGACTGTCTGATTCGCCTCGACTGCCGTTCTCTCGAGTATGAGTACTTCCCGTTCAAGGCCGATGGCTATCGCCTGGTGCTGCTCGACAGCAAGGTGAAGCACGAACTGGTTGACTCGCCCTACAACAAGCGCCGCCAGAGTTGCGAGCGCGTGGCCGCCACGCTAGGCGTGGAGACCCTGCGCGACGCCACGATGGAGATGCTCGACGCCGCTCGCGACCGTATCAGCGAGGAGGACTACAAGCGCGCGCGCTACGTCATCGGCGAGAAGCAGCGTGTGCTAGACGTATGCGACGCCCTCAACCGCGGTGACATGGAGACCGTGGGCGCCCGCATGTATGAGACCCACCACGGCCTGAGCGCCGACTATGAGGTGAGTTGCGAGGAACTGGACTTCCTCAACGACATCGCCAAGCGCATGGGCGTGACCGGCAGCCGCATTATGGGCGGCGGCTTTGGCGGCTGCACCATCAACCTGGTGAAGAACGAACTCTATGACGCCTTTATCGCCGAGGCAAAGAAGTGCTTCAACGAGAAGTACGGCCACGAGCCGGTGGTGATTGACGTGGTGATTAGCGACGGCGCCCACCGCTGCTAATTCGTTTAGAGGTTTAGCGTTGAGAGGTTGAGCCATTTGCTGGCGCAAATAGGAATAAATGTAGGGCCTGGCCTTTTAATCAGGTTTAGAGGTTGAGCGTTGAGAGGTTGAGCCAATCGCTATCGCGATTGGGAATAAATGTAGGGTCTGGCCTTGGCCTGGCCGCAAGCAGCAACAAAACT
>JAFTDD010000070.1 GCA_017454355.1 Muribaculaceae bacterium | reverse complement strand
GAATTAACGTGAATTCCCGTGAATACTTTTATGTTTCAAAATTGAGATTATTCACTGTTTTTCATCATAAAAATATTTCACGAAAGTTCACGGAAATTCACGGGATGCAATATTTTACGAGAAAGATTTTACGGATTTTACGTGAGAGAATTATATTTTTTGTAATTTTGCAGCCGCTAATGCTCTGCAATAATGGCCAACAATGAGAAGACAATTGTGGAATGCCGGTGTGGGCGCTGCGGGCGCGTGACCGGTGTAAGCGACGGGGAACTGCGTGCCCACGGCGGCATTGTTGTGTGCCCGGTGTGTCTCAATCACATTGTTGTGGAGGGCTATAATGAGGTTTCTTCCCCCCTGAAAGAGGGAGAGCATAAGTTCCGAGCGCGCTATTGCTTTAACTGCGGCGAACGTTTGCCGGGCGACATCCACGTGAGTTACTGTCCTTATTGCGGCGTTAGAGTGGCAGCGATTGAGTCCGGCCAAGGCCGGACCGTCCGCGGCATTGCAGAACCCGGCGACGCCACTCCCCCTAACGGCCAGGCCAAGCCCAGGCCCTACAAGGAGGAGGGATTGAGTGGGGAGGACGAACGGCCGACCCCACATGAAAGGGAGGCGGATGATGGCGGCAAGATGCTCGATACGATTTCGTTCTTGCCAAGCAGTTTTATCCCGGCCTGGATGGACGAGCCACAGAGCCGCGCCTCACTGCGTTTCCACATTTTCGCCGGAGTGGTGATTGTCGCTTTGCTCGTCACGCTCGGCCTCATCCTCAACGCGATAACCACCTTGCCGTGATGGCGCGGTTATTATTTTACATTAGTATCCATTAATTATAGCCGTAGAGTTATTATTTGGAATATTATATCACTCCCCATGTCCAATCCATCCTGACCTCGGCAATAGCCGAGGCAGGAGGATGGACATGGGGAGTGTACCCTATAAGGGTAAAATAGTGCGAATGAGGCGAGCCGCAATGCCAACCGGTCGCGCGGGGCGGCCACAAGGTGGCCGCACACCGAACGGAGGCGACCTGCGGCCGCCGTGTGGCGGCGATAACGAGCCGGGAGAACCATGAGACAGAAAAACCGTCACCGTGATTCAAAAAATAAAAAAGCGATAATTTTTGGCATCTCGCCGCTTTTTTTGTAATTTTGCGCTCGTGGACTGTCGCCACGGCGACCCGTCCGCCACCGCCACCGCGCGGCAACCGACATATTAGACACAGGCGTTTTCTGTAACGCTTTGGTTTTGACGCATTGAAATCCGGAAAATTTCAGATAGTCAGTCAAAAACAAAGCAACAAGGGAACGCCTCACAATGGTGTATTGTACCCTCCACGCTCCGTGCCGGAGTGTGGAAACGTCATACACGTCTTGTGGGGCTCTTTCCTCGTTGCTCGTTCCTGACTGACTGGGCAATTTCCGGAGCCTCAATGCGTGGAACCGAGCAATGAACGAATCGGCTCCACTTTCTTTGTTGTGCCTATTGATGTCGCACTGTACAACCCGGCTGCCGGAGCCGCTGCCTTAGGAATGATTATTGGCTTTGCCTTTGAAACCGCTCGACATAGACCAACGCCTGACTAAGTTTCTCAGTTCGGCGCCACGCCACAAGGTCGTTGTTCTGCTCAACGACTCGGTTGGCGCATCGCTCCCCGCCATTGACGTCGGGCGCGAACTCGCGGCCTATCTCGAGGCATATTCCACCTCACACCGTGCTATGGACGAGGCAAAGCAGTTTCTCACCAAACTCATCGCTCAAAAGACGCAACGCGACCCGCAATTCGGCCCGTGGGTCGCGCTGCGAAACCTTGGCATCCTCTTTGAGCGTGACCTTGACATCTCCCCCGCCAATCTCATTGACAACCTCTCCCGAAACACCTTATTTATTATCCAATGGCCGGGGCTGGTCAATGACGGCAAACTGTATTTCCTTGACCGTGGCAGCCGTTATTTCATCGATTTATCACAAATTAGCCATATCACCTTGTTATGAAGTACCGCGACATCATCCATTTTGAGCCAATCACCGAAGTTATCCAATTCAACCGCCTCGACGAGCCCGACTACCGGCGTGACGTCCTTCGCAACTTTGTTTATCCCGACTATTTTCTTGAAACAGTCATTCCTCAGATTGTCAATAACCTCAAGTTTGACGGCCGCGACAAGCGCGGCGTGCAGATTGTGGGTAACTACGGCACCGGCAAGTCCCACTTGATGTCGCTCATCCTGCTTGTCGCCGAGAACGCCGTCAACCTGCTAGAAATTCAAAATGAGCGCGCCCGCGAGATCCTCGAACCGATTGCCGGCCGCTTCTTGACCCATCGCTTTGAGTTGGGCAACGATAAAGACCTATGGAGCCTGGTCACCTACCAACTGCAACGTTTCCTTGACCAGCACGACATCGACTATCATTTCGACCCAGCTTCGCTCAAGATGTACGACGAGCAACTTGGCGAGATGATGTCGGCCTTTGAGGACAAATATCCCGACAAAGGTTTCCTGCTCGTTATCGACGAGATGCTCAGTTACCTGCGCAATCGTGCCGAGAATGGTAACGTTAACGGCGACCTGCCGGTGTTGCAAGCCCTGGGTCAGCAATGCTCGCGCGGCCACTTCGGCTTTATCTTTGGCGTGCAGGAGTTGATCTATAGCGACCCCAGTCTTGCCTTTGCCGCACAAATGCTCCTGCGCGTCAAGGATCGCCATTGCGACCTGACTATCCGCCGCGAGGACGTGTCGTTTGTGGTCGAGAACCGCCTGTTGGGCAAGAACGATGAGCAGAAGGCACTCGTCAGGCAGCACCTGCAACGATTTGTTCACCTTTTCCCCGACATGCACGGACACTTGCAGGACTACGTCGACCTCTTCCCCGTCCACCCGTCCTACTTCCACAACTTCCAGCGCATTCGCCACGGACAGTCTCAACGACAGGTGCTCAAAACAATCTCACAACAGTTTGAACTGATAAAAGACAACGAAATTCCCGACGACAACCCGGGCCTGATCACCTACGACCGATATTGGGAAACGATTATGGGGACCTCGGCCCTCATGGCAATTCCCGAAATCAAAAAAGTGGCCGAGACGGTGACCACCGTGCACGACAAGATTGAGGCAAACTTCGATGGTGCCCGCGCCAAGCAAAAGCCTCTGGCCCGCCGCATCGTCAACGCCGTTGCCGTCAAAATCCTGCAAGGTGACTTGAACATGGCCAACGGAGCCCGCGCCGCCACCCTTGCCGATGACCTGTGTTACACCACGCCTCTGGCCACCGACAGCGAGATGCTCGTGAGCATCATCGATGCCTGCGCCAGGAATATCATCAAGGCCACCTCCGGACAATTCTTTGACCAAAAGCCCGACAACGGCGAGTACCACCTGCGCACCGAGGGAGGCATCAACTATGACCAACTCATCGCGCAGTTTGCCGACCAAATGTCGGACGCGCAGCGCGACGAGGCCTTCTTCCGCTTCCTCGTCGACGCGCTCGAGATAGACGACCACCCGTTCCGCACAGGCTTCCGCATCTATCAGCACGAACTGGAATGGCGCAGCCACAAAATCAAGCGCGACGGTTACATCTTCTTCGGCGACCCGAGCGAGAAGTCAACCACGCAGCCCAAGCAGTTCTTCTATCTCATCTTCATGCCCATCTTCCAGGAGAGCAAGAAGCACCGCAACTGCGAGCAAGACGAGGTCTACTTTGTGATGGACGGCGTGAGCGAGGAGTTCAAGGATTTCGTATGCCGCTACGGTGCCGCCTTTAGCCTGCTCAACAGTGCCGACCAGTCACAAAAAATGAACTATCGCGGCAAGATGGAAACGCTGTACCAGAAAGCGCGCACCGCCTTTGACGCGTGCTATCTGGAGCACACCCTGGTCTACTATGGCGACAGCGACGGCCGCAAGCTGCGCTCCTTCCGGCTGCCCGGCGAAGGCTCGCGACGCATCGACAATATCGATGCTGTGGCAAGCGAAATCTTTGAGGACGTGTTCACCGCCCAGGCACCGCAATATCCCGTCTTCTCACGAGTGCGACAAGTTATCACCCACGACAACCGCGAGCGCTACATCAAGGGAGCCATCGCAAAACTCATCCAGCCTCAAAGCGCCAACCTTGACGGCGAGGCGGTACTCGAGGCTCTGGGCTGCTACGCCGCCGGCGAGATTAACCCCGACCATAGCATCTACGCCCAGACCGCACTGGGCAAACTCGCCGAGAAAGGCGACACAATGGTGCTCAACCGCGACGAACTGCTCGTGATGACACCACCGGCCCACGAGAATATCTGGCGAAGCCGCGACTACGGCCTCGACGCCGACTTTGAGTTCCTTGTGCTGGCCGCTCTCGTCCATAACGGCGACATCGAAATCACCTTGCAAAACGGCAACCGCCTGAACGGTTCCAATCCCGAACTGCTGCGCAACCTCACTGCCGACGACTTCTTCAACTTCTCGCACATCGCCCGTCCGCGCGGGCTGAATATTCCCGCCATCAAGTTGCTCAGCAAAATGCTGCTTGGCCGCGACCTCTCGACCCGTCTCGCCGATGACGACCGCGACGCCTTTGCCCAACTTGTCAATGCCGGCAAGAAACTCGCCGAGGATGTCGTCACCTTTGCCGGACGCGAACTCCGCGGACCGGTAGTCATCGGCGGCGTGGAAATCTACGGTGACAGCGAGGCCTCGATGCTCAGCCACGAGATGAGCTCACTGCGCGGCTTTGGCGACAAAGTGAAGACTTACGGCCGGCGCACACGCCTCAAGAACCTCGAATGGGACGTGGACGGCCTGAAGCACATCGCCACCTATATCGACCACTATAACGACGCGGCACTCAAAATCAAGGCCGCGCGCGACCTCGACAGTCAGGTGTCTTACTTGAGGCAGGCACGCCAGTATGTGCCCGCCGGCCATCCGCTGATGGCCGACATCGACGGAGCCGTCGACGCTTTTGCCACAGTTATCGCCATTCCCGAGCCAACCGCCGTTGACGCCTATCAGCAGCAACTGCAGCAAGTCAAAGACGCCTATATCAACTTCTACCTGCAGCGCTATCGTGGCTACTGCATCAACGACATCGAGAACCAGGAGCGCACACGCCTGCTCAACTCGCCACAGTTTGCCGTCTGCCGCAAACTATCGCAGTTGCCGCTACTGAGCCAGACCGAGTGGACACGCCTGCGAGAGGACGTCTACAAACTCAAGCCCGCCAATCCCAACGCCGAGACGATGATGCAGTCGTCGCCTTACATCGACTTCAACCCCGCCACCCAGACCGCCACGCCGCGCACGGTCCATGACTTATGGCAAGACCTCGACGACCTTTACAACCGATGGATTGACACCCTGCGCAATTTCTGTATGGCACCGGAACAGCAAGAGTCCCTGCGCATGCTGGACGCCGGCGGCCAGAATTTCCTCCACCGCTTTATCAACCGCATGGAGCCCATCGACAACGAGCATGCCGCCGAGTGTCTGTTAGAGTTGTTCAACCAACTGAGCGACGGCTATGATGCGGTGGAAATCTCCACCGACTCCTTGCGGTGTTTCTTCGACCGGCCGCTCACCATCGAGCAGGCGCGCGACGCCTTCGACAGTTACCTGCAGCAACTCTCGCGTGGCAAGCGCCTCAACCGCGTCCGCATCATCCTCAATTAAACTCAATAGGTTCAACAAAATATAACAATGAGTAAAAAACAACCCGACAAACAAGGCTCCTTTTTGCCCGAACCGCGGCAGACCAGCCTCGACTTCGATGCCGCAACCGGCGACGCGGGGCCTAGCCTTGACCCGACCGCAATCGGCGATGGGCAACCCGCGGACCACTCCGTCACTGTGTTGGGAATGACGTTCCCCGACGATGAGGAGCGCCGCCGCTACTTCCGCGAGGAACTGCGCCGCCGGCTGCCCGACCTGCGCAAGATTGAGGGCTTCCCCATTGGCGAGGACGATGACATCATCGCCCTCAGCGACCCTCCCTATTACACCGCTTGCCCCAACCCTTGGCTCAACGACTTTATCCGCGAGTGGGAGCAAGAGAAGAAAAAGCTCGAAGCCGAGGGCAAACGTGCCGCCGACTTCGAGGTTACCGAGCCGTATTCAGCCGACGTGAGCGAGGGAAAAAACAATCCTGTCTATACTGCTCATACTTACCATACAAAAGTGCCCCATCCCGCTGTGATGCGTTATTTGCTGCATTACACACAGCCTGGAGATATCGTGCTTGATGGTTTTGCCGGAACGGGAATGACCGGCGTTGCGGCGGCTGCGTGCTCAAGGTCATACGATGAAATTGCGGTGCGCATCAGCGGAGAATGGCAAAAGGCTTTCGGGCACGCACCACGCTGGGGAGCACGTCATGCAATTATCGGTGACTTGTCGCCATACGCCACCAATATCGCCTATTTCTACAACACACCTGTTGACATTCAGGCTCTGCAAGCCGAAGTCGCTCGTATTCAAAAAGAAATGGAAGATGAATGTGGCTGGATGTACACCACTACCGACAGTCACGGCAGGCCCACCGGCCGCATCAGTTTTGTGGTGTGGAGCGACATCATGATTTGCCCTAACTGCGGCAAAGAATATGTGTTTTGGCATCAGGCGGTTGACCACGAGCATAAATGTATGCGCGATGAGTTTCATTGTCCGCATTGCCACGCCTTGCAAACAAAACGAAGTGCCAACACCGCTATCGAAACCTACTTTGACGAAGCCTTACAAAAACCAATGAAGCGCGTAAGGCAAGTGCCGGTAATCGTTGTAGCGAAGTCGGGCAAAGAGAAGATACAACGTGCGCCAAATGAGTATGACTTAAAAGTTCTTGAACGCATTGAAAACGAAACCATAAGCGATTGGTTTCCAACAGATGCTTTACCTGTAGGTTATAATACTGAACAACCTAAAAAGACGCGACATATATTTCACGTTCATCAGTTTTATACTAAACGTAACCTCATAGCACTATCCAAACTATATCAAAAAATTGATGTTTCTCCAATGGCTCATGCCTTAAGGTTTATGTTTACAGGAATGATCAATCGTTCAACCAATATGAATCGTGTTCATGTTAACAACTACTTTAATGGTGGTGGTGGTTGGAATGGAGGATATTTAAAAGGCACGTTATATGTACCTAATGCACCGACTGAGACATCGGTTCTCGAACAAATAGGTGACAAATTAGGTGCCATGCTCCGTGCTGAAACTTTACTTGCAAGAGTACGACCTAATGCTCAATATGTAGGTTCTGCAGACAATTTAACTTTGTATGACAATTCGGTTGATTATGTTTTCACAGACCCACCATTTGGTGCAAACATCAACTATTCAGAGTTAAACTCTCTACCTGAGCCGTGGTTACGAGTCGTAACCAACAATGCCCACGAAGCGATAGAAAACACCGAACAAGGTAAAGACGCGCAATGCTATCGTGACACGATGACTCGCTGTTTTGCTGAATACCTTCGAGTGCTGAAACCCGGCAGATGGATGACAGTTGAGTTTAGCAACACCTCGGCTGCTGTTTGGAACTCCATCCAGAACGCATTGCAAGGTGTGGGCTTTGTGGTGGCCAGCGTTTCGGCTCTTGACAAGAAACAAGGCTCATTTATGGCTGTAACCACGACTACAGCAGTCAAGCAAGACTTGATTATATCTTGCTTCAAGCCAACCGCCGAAATGATTGCGAGATTTGAGCAATCGGGCGACGCAACTGAAAACGCTTGGGCGTTTATCGAAATGGTGCTCAATCACCTTGACCCGACCGTGGTGCGCAATGGCGAACTGCAAATCATGCCGGAACGCACGCCTCGCATTCTATACGACAAACTGCTTGCACATTATGTAGCTCATGGCTTTGCCGTGCCGATGAACTCGCAAGAGTTCCAGAAAGAACTTCATGCTCGTTTCATTGAGCGTGACGGGATGTATTTCACTCCCGATGACGCTTTGAAATACGAGGAACAAAAGAAAACTACGCCCAGAGGGGCGGAGATTTCCTTGTTTGTCGGTAACGAGCGTGAAGGCATTGATTGGCTGCGCCGAACTTTAATAAAGCCGCAAACCTACGCCGAACTTGTGCCACAATGGATGTCGATGTTGCAGAAGCCCAAGAAAGGCGACCAAATTCCCGAATTGATGCAAATTCTTCAAGAGAATTTCATCAAAGAAGACGACGGAAAATGGGTGATTCCAGACGCGGAGAACCAAGCCCATAAAACCGAAATGCGCAACAAGCGACTGCGCAAGCAGTTCGACCTGTTCGTGGAGCAAGCCCAGCGCGCGCGCCGCCTGACCGATACCAATATCGAGGCACTGCGCTTTGGCTTCACCGAGTGCTATAAGGAGAAAGACTTCGCAACCATCCTCACTGTCGCCACCAAACTGCCGGAGGCTCTGCTCATGGAAGATGAGGTGCTGCTGCAATTCTACGACATCGCCCTGGCCCACGCATGATGGACGCCCTCACCCAAAATATCGTTAACCGCCTCTTTGCCGACGGCGACAAGCGGCTCACCATCGTGATTAACCGCGACGGTTTCCTCAGCCGTACCGACGTGCAGAACGCGCTGCGGCACGCCGCGGTCACAGTACGTCACGGCAAGGCAATCGACTTGCGGGTGCTGGTGGAGTTACACATTGATGATGACACGGGCAAAACGCTGTTTATCTGCGACGACGAGTTCGACATCATGCCTGACATCCTGCCGCGCGCCACGGTGATGACCTTCCAGGCGCGTAACCTCTTTCCGCGCTACGACTGGGGAACCATCCGCGGCCGAGACTACGGGTCGCTGCGGTGGCTGTTTGAGCAAAAACAGATTGTCTATCTCACGCGCGAACAGACGAGCGCCATGGTGCACGAATACGACAACTCACAGGCGCGCGTCAACGACGAGGCGCAACGCCTGCTGAGCCAGTGGAGCACAGTGACGGCCAAGGTCGACTTCCACAAGCCGCAGCAATGGGCGCCGCAAGTGGCGGCAATCATGTCGCGGGCTCTGGAACTCGAGCGATGGCCGATGATGCGCGATGCCGTGGAGGCCTTCAATCGCCGTTTCCAAGACTTCGTGAAAGAGAGTTACGCCGCCGTGGCCGGAGCCTCACTGAGCACGCGCTGCCCACGCAACGTGACGCAGGTACTGCCCTTCGTCGCGCGTAGGCAATGCGACAAGGCGGCACTCGTGGTCATCGACGGCATGAACCTATGGCAAGCCGAGTTGCTGCGCTCCCACCTGGTGGTGGGACTCCCGCAATCCATGGTCTGCACCGAAGCAAGTTTCGCATGGTTGCCGAGCACCACCGAACTCTCGCGGCAAGCCATCTTCCGTGGGAGCCGACCCATTGACACCTATAACCAAAACCCTCGCAGCGAGGAACGACTTTGGAACGACTTTTGGCTCAACCGGCGACTGTCGCCAATCCAAATCTACTATCAATTTGACGGTGACATCACCGGCATCTCGCCGGCTTGGCGGCGCGTGGCCTACGTCACCGGCGACCTCGACGAGAAGATGCACTCGGCCACCGATTTCATGTATCTCTACGATGACACCAAGCGGTGGGTGAATGATGGACGCATTCTCAACATCGCCGGCCAACTGCTGCAGGCCGGCTTCACCGTCTTTATTACCACCGACCACGGCAATATCGAGACTCAGGGCGAAGTGACGCTCAGTAGCGACGAGAAGGTTGGAGCAAATTGGAGCAGCCGTCACATCACGTTGCACCCGTCGGCCGACAAGAGCCTCTTTGCCCGCGACCACAACGGCAAGGTGACGCAGGCCGACGTTCACAGTCGCACATTCTATCCCGTCGACCGCCGCACTTTCTCTCGCGACAGCACCGTCACCCATGGCGGCACCCATTGGCTGGAGGTCATCATTCCATTTATCACAATCAGCAACCGATGATACAAAACAAGACACTGGGCATCTTTGTCCGCATTCCACTCTACGTGCTCGGCGAGGCGCTGCGCGCCCACCTTGCCGGCACGCCCCTCGATGAGGACACGCTCACTCAGATGCTCGCGACAGACTATAGCGGCTGGAAAACGAAAAAGTTTGCGCGGGAGCATATCAATAGCGCTGTGCTTAATAGCCCCATATCGACATTCATGGAGGCGCACGACAACGAAATACTCCAAGCGCTTGACAACAATAGTGACCGCCCGTTGATATTGACTGCCGTGATTTGCGCGCGCTTCCACTTTGCCTATCAGGTGGCGACGATTTTCGCGCGACAGTTCCGCCAACAAGACATTGTCTCGACCGAAGTCATCAAGCGAAGGGTCGCCGACATTTACGGCATGAACCGCAGCACCGAGAACACCCTCAATAGCGTCATTCCACAATTGATTGAGGCGGGTCTCGTCCGCCGGCCACGCCCCGGCATCTACGAGCCCACCGCCCTCATCGTGCCCAGTCACGCGATTACCACCGAGCTATGGAAAGAGGCATTCTTTGCCAACGAGCCTCTATCCAACCGCGAACAGCCCGTTGAGGACCTGATGTTTGAACCTTTCTTCCGGTTCCTCAATCCGGCGACCCGTTGACATTGACAAACCCTGTTTTATATAATAACTTATAATCAATCATCGGCTCTCTTACAGAGGCCGATTGATTGATATATATATTTATTAATTGAGTCCACTGCAAAAAGTGGCGATTTTTAAAATTATGATTAGTCAGATGGCATTATGCGGCCATTCTGAGCGGTTCCCAGCCGAAATGCGGATTTTGCTGAAACCATCCTGGTTGAGCAAAAATTCGTTCCAAGGCT
>JAFTDD010000069.1 GCA_017454355.1 Muribaculaceae bacterium | reverse complement strand
GTTGACAATGAGGTGAGATGAGTTTTCATGCATTGCTTTTATGGGTACAATTATACCTATAATTCAAAATCTCCAAATTGTATAAAGTCCTTAAAATCATAGAGATGTCATTTTTAGGTACATTTTCGTGAAAAACTCAGAAACATTTAGCTGCGGGCTTTCTTGATGCGCTTCGACAGGCCGATGGCTTCAGCTGGGCACACCAGACGGCACAGATGGCAGCCGACGCACTTGGCGCCGTTGACCTTTGGCACACGGTCGTCGCCAAAGGTGATTGCCTGGTGGCCGCCGTCGGCGCACGAGATGGCGCAGCGTCCGCAGCCGATGCACTTCTCGCGGTCAAAGACGGGGTAGACGATGGTGTCGCGGTCGAGGTTTGTCGGACTGACAAAGCGCGGCAGTTCCTCGCCCACGAGGTCGGCCAGGCGGGTGATGCCCCGCTGTGCCATGTAGTGCCGCATGCCGTCAACGAGGTCGTCGATGATGCGGTAGCCGTATTGCATCACGGCGGTGCACACCTGCACGTTGCTGCAGCCGAGTTTGATGAAGTCGAGCGCGTCCACCCACGTCTCGATGCCGCCGATGCCGCTCAGTGGGATGTCCTTGAGCACCTTGTTCTGGCTCAACTCGAGGATGAAGCGCAGCGCGATGGGCTTGACGGCGCGGCCCGACAGGCCGCTGACGGTCTTGAAGCCGTTGACGTCCGAGAGGCGGTCGTCCATGGTGACGCTCTTGATGGTGTTGATGGCGCTGATGGCGTCGGCGCCGCCGTAGAGGGCCGACATGGCCGGCTGACTCATGTGGGTGATGTTGGGTGTCATCTTGGGAATGACGGGAATGGAGACGGTGCGCTTGACAAACGAGGTGTAGAAGAGCACGAGCTCGGGATTCTGTCCCACGTCGCTGCCCATGCCGGCGAGCCTCATCTGCGGGCAGGAAAAGTTCAGTTCGATGGCATCTACGCCGGCCTGTTCGGCCCTGCGGGCGAGGTCCACCCATTGCTCCTCGGTGTTGCCCATAATGGAGGCGATGACCACTTTGCCTGGGTAGTCGCGTTTGAGGCGGCTGAGGATGTCGAAGTCGACCTCGGGCGGGTTCTCGCTGAGCTGCTCCATATTGCGGAAGGCGGAGAAGTCGCCTCTGGCACCCACGCGGTGCATGACGTCGAAGCGTGGCGACACCTCGCGGATTTCCTCGAGGCAGATTGTCTTATAGAACACGCCTCCCCAGCCGGCGTCAAAGGCGCGGGCCACCATCTCATAGTTGGTGCACACGGCCGACGAGGCGAGGAAGAACGGGTTCTCGCAGTGAATGCCGCAGAAGTCAATCTCGAGGCTTGGCAGGGGAGTGGCGGGCGCCTCGGCACGCGGCAGTTGCCCGGCAACCTCGCTGATGCGGATTGGGTGGTCAGGGTGGATACAGGCCTGCTCGGCGGCGAGCAGGTCGTCATTGCTCAGACCCGCCAGCCATCGCGCTGCGATGTCGCTGTTGCCGAAACGGACGGCGCGCAGCATGCGCGAGGCAGCCTGGCCGCAGGGGGCGTTGTTGCAAAGCAGGCAGCGCGCGGCTTCCTGGCCGATGCTAAGTTGTCGTTGTGCCATAATACGTTGTCTTTTGGTGTTAAAAATGAGTCTCCTTTACTTCTCCCTCTTTCAGGAGGGGGCGGGGAGAGGCTTGAAAGCACAAAAATAATAAAAAAATATTATTTCCCCAAAAAATATAGTGAAATTGTAAATTTTATTACTTGAAATGTATTATCTTTGCGGTAGGAATAGGGGTTGAGGAGTTTAGCGTTGAGGGGTTGAGCCATTTGCTGGCGCAAATGGTAATAAATGTAGAGACTGGCAAAGGACGAGGCAAGCCTCGTCCCTATATCCTGGCCGCCACGGAGTCAAATCCATTATCCCCGAGCGGACCCCTCAACTTCTCAACGCTCAACCTCTAAACCTTTAACGAATAACGAACAACGAGAACGAGATGAAAAAACTTTTGGTTTATATGATGGCTCTTTGTAGTGTGGCGGCTGCCGACGCGCGCATCCCGGCTCCATCCCCCGCCGGAAGCGGCCGGGCGGCCGAGCGTGACGCGGCCATCGAGGCGGTGATGGCCGACGCCAAGTTGCCGCAACAGCAGGGCGGCAACGACGTGTTCACCGCGGCCGGTGCCGATGTCAAATGGCGCAACGGCCTGACTAATTGTCCTGTGATTGCGCACACTAACGAGCGTGACGAGGTCTCCCACTTGGGATTTCTGCTCGAGCAGACCGACAACTGGGAGCATAGCCGACGCTACTACGAGGTGAAGATGTCGCGTGGCGTGCCGCGCGTGACCAACCGCAAGGGTGTCACCGTTGAGCACGTGATTATCGGCCGGTGGGATATGCTCGTGTTCCGCAACGCCAAGCGTGCCGTCATCGACGTTGCCTTGCGCAGCGAGGATGTCGATAGACAGGGCGAAGACGACTTGCGCGACATGATTAACGGCCTCTACGTGGGCGCGGCACAAGCCAACGCCACCGACACCGTGTGCTTCGGCGCGGTCTACGGTGCCGATAGCGGCTTCCTGCCCGGGCCGGGATATGAGTTGAGGTATAAGGATCTCGAGAACTACTCATTCTTTGACCGTTATCTGGTGGCCTATGTGCCGGAGCGCATGAAGCGCGTGCCGATTCCACGCACGACCACTTCGGTTGATCCGAATGGTGTCCGCCATTTTTATGCCAGCGGACAGGAGATTTCGCAAGGCGAGTTTGAGCAATACAATTCGCCGGGCTATGGCGGCCACGCCTCGTTGCACGGGCCGCTGCTGTGGTGGGTTGTGCCCGATGGCACAGATCTTGCAGTGGAACTGTATGAGCCGTTTGAGGAGACGCTCGACGCGTTCTACTCCAACTTCCGCGAGCCGCAGTTCGCTCTCAAGTGGGTGCGCAGCCCTTACAAGGGATTGAGCAACCGTTGGGCGGTACTGTCGATGCGCCCAATCACGCGGGGCATGCTCGTGGTGTTCGGTCAGGAGGAACTGCGGCAGATGCTGGCCTACCTCAACGGACGCAAGGCTCCCACGGCCATCGAGCGCCTGAACAAAAGCCTGATAGAATTCATAATTCACAATTCATAATTCATAATTATTTCGACTGCTCGATTGTTCGACTGCCCGATTGTTCGACTGCCCGATTATTTAATGATAAACATTTAATATATAACAATTTAGAAGACCGAGATGAAAAAGTATTTATTGATGCTGGTGGCGCTTGTCGCGATTGTCTTTGTCGCTCGCGCCGACCGTGACCAAGTGATTACCTTCAAGCAACTGCCCGCCGCGGCACAGGCTCTGCACAAGCAGCACTTTGCCGACAAGGTGCCTCTGGTGGTGACTGTCGACTGGGACGACTACACCGTCATTTATGAGAGTGGCGAGAAGGTCGAGTTTGACAAGCAAGGCGAGTGGAAAGAGGTGGACTGCCGTGTGTCGGCCGTGCCGAGTGCCCTTGTTCCCGCCCAGATCAAGCAGCACGTCAAGGCTACGTTCCCCGGCACACAGATTATCGCCATCGAGCGCGCGCGTCGTGGCTGGGAGGTGAAGTTGAACAACGGCCTCGATATTGAGTACGGCCCCACCTTCAAAGTCATCGACATCGACGACTGACGATACCGGAAAGGTTGACCGTTGACCGAAAACAAGAGTGTCCCGCCGCTATAATGTGACGGGACACTCTCGCATTAATTTTAGACAAGAGAACAGGAGGCTGTCGCGAAAAAGAGGTGTAGATGATGTTTGTTTGTGCTTATGGTTTGTGGTTCCCGTCGTCGCCACAAGCGGCCAGGCCCTACATAGCCCCCAAACGTCAGCGGTATGACCCAAGATTATAGAGGCATGGTGGTTATTCCACATTCTTGATGAACTTGGCGGGATTGCCGCCCACGATAGTGTTTGGGGCGACATCTTTTGTCACAACAGCGCCGGCGGCCACAACGGCATTCTCGCCCACGGTCACACCGGGAAGGATGGTCGCTCCGGCGCCAATCCACGCGTTGCGGCAAACGCGCACGGGTTTGCAAATCAGCAGTTGGCGGTCATGCAGGTCGTGATTGTTGCTGATGAGTTGCACATTGGCGGCTATCATGGCATTGTCCTCAATTGTGATGCCACCTCGCGACATCATCAGGCAGTCGGGCATAATCATCACGTTGTCGCCAATCACCACACGGTCAAAGCACACTCCTTTCAGTGGAGGCATCACCATGCTTCCGTCGCCGATCTTGCCGGCAAAAAGTTCCTTTACAAGATTATTGTACTCGTCGGTGTAAGGCATCGTGTGGTTGATGCTGAACACCAGTTTCACGTCGCGCATTCCGCGCTGCATCTCCTCGGGGCTGGTTTTTCGAGGGTCTACGATAATTGCTTCCATGTCTGAACTGATAATGTGTTGTAGGATTCTAATTCAGACGCAAAGTTACAACAAAAAATCGAAATGCCAAGCGGAAGAAACTGTATCATAATTGGCGCACGCGTTGCGTGCGGAAATCTTTCAAAATAAGCCACCTCCTTCAGGGGTGGGGGGAGGACATTTGAGATTTTGAAAGATTTCCCGCCCGTTAGGGCGGCCTAATCCCAAATATGCATTTTGATACAGAGGCGACAGGGACGCGGTGAACCGTGATGGCGGAACCCGCGGAGCGGGTGACAGTCCGTAGGCGGGGGTGAAGCGCAGGCGCACGCGTTGCGTGCGGAAATCTTTCAAAATAAGCCCCCTCCTTCATGAGGGTGGGGGGAGGACATTTGAGATTTTGAAAGATTTCCCGCCCGTTAGGGCGGCCTAATCCCAAATATGCATTTTGATACAGTGGCGGCAGGGACGCGGTGAACTGTGGTGGCGGAACCCGCGAAGCGGGTGACAGTCCGTAGGCGGGGGTGGAGCGCAGCGGAACCCCCGTGTGTGATTGTAACCATTTTATTTTTAGCCCCGTAGGGGCGACAGGGATGCGGTTGGGTCTGTCGCCCCTACGGGGCTAATTGGAGGGGGGAGGCGTGGTCGTCACGGGGGCTGTCGCCCCCGCCTATAGGCTGTCACCCGCTTCGCGGGTTCGCGTTGTCGCCGTGCGCTATGGGCTTGTCACCCGCTCCGCGGGTTCCCGTTGTCGCCGCGCGGCCAGGCCAAGGCCAGGCCCTACAAGCGTGAAACGTGGGGACGGTTCTTATGTTTCAGCAGCAAGCTGTGCAACAGAAGAACCGTCCCCGTGCGACAAAAGAACCGTCCCCGTGATAGATAGATTTTTGAAAGATTTCCCACGCGGCAGCGTGGCCGATAATCAGTAAAGCGTTTCGGCTGTTACTTGACGAGGACTTTGTGGCCGCCGCGGAGGTAGATGCCGGGGGCGGAGGGGCGCTCGGTGCCCAGCAGACGGCCGTCGATGGTGAACCAGCGGTTGTCGGCGTCGGCGCTGTCGCTCCTCACATCGGTGATGCCGGTGGGGTCGGCGGCGCTCTCGGCCGAAATCACTTTGCCGTTGAGGTTCTGGAAGTCGTACTCATAACTTGAGCGGGCGCGGCGCGGCGCGCCGGCGGCCTCGCCGTCGTTCCACGGCTCCTTGAGTTCCACGCCACACACGGCGCGCACTTTCTCGCCGTTAACAAACGACAGAGCGCCGCTGAACTCGGTGTCGAGCGTCAGGCTCTGGCCCTTGTTGCCGGTGGATTGGATGCCGCGCAGTTCGCCATTGTAATAGTAGCCGGTGAATTCCACCACTTGGCAGGGCGCGGGCATGTCGAAAGATGAGGCCAGGTCGATTTTTGCCAGATCGACAGCGACGTCGTCGTGGGAGTAGGAGATTGAGCCGCTTTCCTGCCACGTGAATGTGGGCGCGGTGTCGCGGCCGGAGAGCACGCAGTCGAAGTGGTAGATGTTGTCGCCGGCGCGCACGTTATCGCTGTCTTCGAGGTCCAAGCGTGCCCAGAGGCCGTCGCCGTCGGTGACGTAGGCATGGTTGCCGATGACGGCCGCCACAACGATTGGCTCGACGAGGTTCAGCGCTGTGCCGTTAGGCTCTTGCAGTGCCTCGGCGAGCGTGAACTCCACCTGGTTGAACGTGGCGGTGACGGTGACGCTCTCGCCGGGCATCACAAAGGTGTACACGCCATAGTCGCTGCCGTCGGCGGTCTCAATGGT
Source organism: Muribaculaceae bacterium (assembly GCA_017454355.1). Taxonomy (GTDB): domain Bacteria; phylum Bacteroidota; class Bacteroidia; order Bacteroidales; family Muribaculaceae; genus Sodaliphilus. Next base: position 7,087 of record JAFTDD010000069.1, on the reverse strand, counting down.
TTTGCCGGTGATGTCGCCGGTGACGGTGACGCCGCTGATCAGCACGCGCTCGCCGGCGGGCGTGGCGGTGATGGTGACGGTGGCGTTGGTGATGCGGGCGTCACGATAGTTGATTGTGGCTGGTGGATTGCCAAACTGGGCGGCGGCTTGCAGCACGGCCGCCAGCAAAAGGCAGAACGTCAGAATTGTTTTCTTTGTCATTATTGATTATGATAGGGAAATAAACTTTATAGTTGAAATAATCCTGCAAAAATTCTAAAAAACGCCGAAAATCAAAAAATTATCTCAATTATATTACATTTTTAAAGAAAAAAATCTATCTTTGCACTCCCTCAAACAACAACCGTTAATAGTAGGCGGGCACCGCCCTGCCCACTATCGACTAACAACAACCGTTAATGGTGGGCGGGCACCGCCCCGCCCACTATCGACTAACAACAACCGACTATGGATGGTTTGACTCTCGCTTTGATAATCCCATTTGCCGGCACCGTGCTCGGCGCGGCATTCGTGTTCCTGCTGCGCGACAAAATGTCGGATAAGTTACAGCGCCTGCTGCTCGGCTTCGCGTCGGGCGTGATGGTGGCCGCCTCGGTGTGGTCGCTGCTAATTCCCGCCATCGAGATGGCCGGCGGTGATGGGTTTGCGTCGGTACTACCGGCGGCAGCCGGATTGCTGGCCGGAATGGGCTTCTTGTTCCTGATAGATGTGCTCATTCCTCACCTCCACCCGGGCGAGGGAGAGCCGGAAGGCCCGCGCAGTCACCTGTCACGCACGTCGATGCTCGCCCTGGCCGTTACCATCCACAACATTCCCGAGGGTATGGCCGTGGGCGTGGTCGTTGCCACGATGCTGCAGGGCGGGGGCGGCATCACCGCCGCCGCGGCTCTGGCGGTGTCGTTGGGTATCGCCATCCAGAATATACCTGAAGGCGCCATCATCTCTATGCCGCTGCGCGCCGAGGGCAACAGCCGCCTCAAGTCATTCGCTATCGGGGCGCTAAGCGGCCTCGTCGAGCCGGTGGGGAGCATCGCGATAATCGGTATGGCAGCCATCCTGCAGCCCGTGTTGCCGTTCCTGCTCGCTTTTGCCGCGGGGTCAATGTTATATGTAGTGGTTGAGGAACTTATTCCCGAGGCATCACAGGGCGAACATAGCAACCTGGGCACTATCGGCTTTGCGGTAGGCTTCGTCTTGATGATGGTGCTCGACGTCGTCCTCGGCTGACACCGCTCGCAGAATAGTTGACCGTTGACCGAAACGGCACATACGGTAAACGGTCAACGGAAAACCCTTTCATATACGCGGGTCAGTGGGCGAGGATGTCGTGGAGGTCGGTTAGGTGACCGTCGTTAGGGGCGGGCTTGACACCGAGCAGGTAGCACAGCAGCGGGTAGATGTCAACGTTGGGGAAGCGGTCGGCCTTGGTGTAGCCGCGCTTGAAGTCGGGGCCTACAGCGCGGAAAGCGATTTGCATATCGGGGGTGGTGTGGTCGTAGCCGTGGTTACCGCCGGCGTGGGTGTAAACGTGGTCGGTGAACGACCAGCCCACGTCGGGCAACACGAGCACGTCGCCCACGTTGGGGTTGCTGCCGTAGCCCAGGTAGGCCGGGATATCGGCCTTGCGCCACGCGCGGATGTGGTCAACGCCCTCAAGGGCGCGCATCACGCTGTCGACAAACTCGCCTTCTTGTTTGGACTTCACGTAGATATTGGCCGGCACGTTGCCCACGATGCAGTCGATCCACTCGGTGTTGGGGAGGACTTTGGAAGGGCGCACGGTGCGACAATTCTCGGTCCAGGTCATGCCGTGGTCGCCGGTGACGATGAGGTTGACGCGTGTTGCGATGTCGAGCCTCTGGATGCGTTGCCACATCGAGGCGAGCAGTGTGTCGAGGTCCTCCACCGTGCGGCGGGTAGCGCGGCTAATGGGCCCGTTGTGGTGGCCGCTGCCGTCGGGCTGCTCGAAGTAGCACATCACCAGGCGCGGCCTGTCGGCCTCGGGCAGTGAGAGAAGGCGCAGCACCTCGTCGACGCGTTGCTCATAGGTGAGGCGGTCTTTGCCGTAGTTCTTCCAATAGGTGGGGTGCTGGCCTTGAATGGCCACGTCGCTGCCTACCCAAAAGATTGTGCCTATCTTGACGCCTTGCCGCTGTGCGGTCAGCCATATCGGTTCGCCGCCGTAGTATTTGGCGTTGCGGCTCGTCTTGCGGTCGCTCATTGAATAAATCTTGCCCTCAGCGCGCACCTTGAAACTATTGGCGATAATGCCGTGATGGTCGGGCGTGAGGCCGGTGGCCAGCGTGTAGTGGTTAGGGAAGGTGCTGCTGGGGAACGACGGACTCATGACGGCCTTGACTCCATCACGAGCCATACTGTCGAGAAACGGCGTGTTGAAAGCCTCCGGGTAGTCCCACCGCAGCCCGTCGAGCGAGACGATGACCGTGTAGCAGTCGCCGGCGCCGGCGGCAACCCAGGCGACGATTAAGATAATGGCAAAAACAAGTCGTTTCATTGTCTAATCATTAGTCTAGTGAACTATTTTTGCACTCGCGCCATAAAAAGCGTTAAATGTCACTTAAATTACGTCTAAGTCTAAGGTCTAAAGTCTAAGGTCATCACCTTTCGCAATAATTACAGGCGCCGCTGTAGCCAAAGGCGGAAGACGGGGTCCGTGATGTGGATTGCGCCGCGGTCGCGCATCTCGATGAGGTCTTTGCCCACAAGGGCAGCCTTGAGCCGAGTGATATTTGACGGGCTACCCAAGGCGTACTCCTCCCGAATGTCGGCTTCACCCAAGCCGCTATGGTGGCCGTCGGCGATTGCTCGCAGGAAGTTGAGTTGGTAGGAGGTGAGCGGTTCAATTTGTTGCATGAACAGGGCCTCGTTGGTGTCGAGCAAATCCTCTGTGGCTCTGTCAAGTTGTGTTTCGTTGGCACTCTCGCCCTCATTGAGAGACGAGAATAAGAGCCATGCGAGTTGCTGAACATACGATGAGTAATTATCGACCGTGTCGCATAGTTTCCCCGCCAGCTCCGGCGAGATGTGACGCTTGCCGTCAGTGAAGTGTGATGTGATGTATTTGACCCATTGCCCGGCGTCAATCTTGCCGAGATAAATCATGTCGCCGAACTGGTAAAACGGCATGTTGCGGCGTTGGAAGATATTGGTCATCATGTGTTTTTTGCTGCCGAAGAGGCAGTAGGAGGTCAACTGCTGGTGCTGCCAGACGGAGCGTAGCCGTTTCTGTACGGTGATTGAATCCGGCAATTCGCCAATTTGTTGGAACTCATCGATGCAAATAACGATGCGCTTATTGCGTTTCGCGGCAATGTTCTCGGCCAAAGAGAGAACTTCTTCGGGAGTGTGAGTTTTGGGCGAAATGCCCAATGACAACGAGAATTCACTGTTGGCCTCTGGAGAGAACGCGATTTTGGGTGTGAGGCGAGTAATGAATTCTCTGGCATACTCCATCCACATTTCGGCGCGTGATGCCGTCTGCTTTAGCACGGCGGCAGATAACGCGTTATAGAATTCGTACTCGGTCTTGCAAGCAAACATGTCGAGATAAACCACAATCAGGTCTTCTTGCCCCTCTATCTGCTTGATGGCGTGCTTGACAAGAGATGTCTTGCCGATGCGGCGCGGCGAGATGAGGATAGTGTTGATGCCGCCGTTGAAGTTTGCAATCAGGCGGCGCGTCTCTTTCTCTCGTCCGATAAAGTTGTAGTCGCTGACGGCCGTGCCGAAAATAAAGCTCTTCGTTCCCATAGTGCAATCTATTGGTTTGACGATACAAAGATAGCAATTATTTCCCGAATACACAACTTTGTGTAAGAAAAATAACACAGGCCTGTGTTACACAGTGTTGTGTTGCTTTGCTTTGAAACGTTGACCTTCCAAAAAAATCCATTATAAATTTGGTGAAAATCTCAAAAAGGTGCGAAATCGTCATCTTGAAAATCTTAAAAAGGTGCGATGTACCCCTTTTTAATGGCATTAAACTTATTAACTCAAGTTTCTGAAATGGAATATAATGATTATCAAGCGGCAAGCACCGAGAATGTAGGGACACAATTTATTGTGTCCACGTACCCGGGGGGTGGACACAATAAATTGTGTCCCTACAAAGCGCTGATATTGAAATCTTTCATTACTTGCGGAACTTGAATATTTACGTAAATCTACGTAAATAATTGTAGGGCCTGGCCTTGGCCTGGCCGCTTGTAGGGACACATTTTATCCACATGCCGCTGGAGCGATAAAATTCAGCAAATAAATTATTTACGATAATTTACGTAAATTCACGAGATACACATTTTCGGATATTTTCGATAATTTTCGAGAGAGATATACCTAGATTCCGCAAGTTGTTATTTCTCTTGAAAATTTCTCACGTAAAATTTCGAGGTTTTACGTGAGATATTTATGGGCTTGCGGATTTTATGATATATAGACTTGTGGATTTTGGGTCAGTAGACGAGGATGTCGTGGAGGTCGGTGAGGTAGCCGTCGTTGGGGGCGGGTCGTACGCCGAGCAGGTAGCACAGCAGCGGGTAGATGTCGACGTTGGGGAAGCGGTCGGGCTTGAAGTAGCCGCGCTTGAAGTCCGGACCGATGGCGCGGAAGGCGACTTGCATGTCGCTGGCCGTGTGGTCAAAGCCGTGGCTGCCGTTGTCCTCAACCTCGCCGTCGGTCACGAGCCAACCCACGTCTGGCATGACGAATACGTCGCCCACGTTGGGGTTGCTGCCGTAGCCCAGATAGGCGGGTATGTCGGCCTTGCGCCACGCGCGGATGTGGTCCACGCGCGACAGGGCGTTCATCACGCTGTCGACACACTCAGGACTCTTGACGTAGATGTTGGTGGGCAGGTCGCCGGCGATGAGCGTAGTCCACTCGGGGTTGAGGACTTGTGAGGGGCGGATGACGCGCATGTTGTCCACCCATGCCATACCGTGGTCGCCGGTGACGATGAAGTTGATTTGTGGCGCGATATCAAGGGCTTGGAGGCGTTGCCACATGCCGGCCAGCAGCGAGTCCATGCGTTCAAAGGCTTGCCGCGTCTGTTTAACGATGGGTCCGCAGGCGTGACCGCTGGCATCCGGCTCCTCAAAGTAGCACATCACCAGATGAGGCCGCACGGCTTCGGGCAGTTGGAGCAGTCGCAGTACCTCGTCGACGCGCTGGGCGTGAGTGAGTTTCTCGCCCAGGTAGTCTTGCCAGTAGGTGGGGTGCTGGCCTTGGATCGCCACGTCGCTGCCAACCCAATAGACAGTGGCGCAGGTGACACCTTGTCGCTGTGCCGTAATCCACACCGGTTCGCCGCCGAAGTATCGCCCGTCGGTGCGCATCTCGCGGTTGGAGAGCGAGAATACCTTGCCGTTGTCGCGCACCATGAATTTGTTGGCGATAATGCCGTGGTGGTCAGGTCGCAGGCCGGTGGCCAACGTGTAGTGGTTTGGGAACGTTTTGCTGGGGAACGACGGGCTCATGACGGCCTTGACGCCGTCGCGGGCCATACGGTCAAAGAACGGGGCGTCGAACGCCTCGGGATAGTCCCAGCGCAGGCCGTCGAGCGAGATGATAATCGTGTAGGTGTCGCGTCCGGCGGCCATTGCCGCGAGAGTTGTTGCAATGATTGCAATAGTGATAAATAGCCGTTTCATAGTCAATGTTGGATTATTTTCCTTAAACCCGTAAAATTAAAATTTAGACAAAAAGATATAAGGACATAACTCAAGTTTCTGATGTAAAAGTGATTGATAGTCATGTTAATAATAAGCAGTTACTTGTAGGGGCAGAACCTTTAGCTCGCGACCGAACGGGAGCAATTTATTCTGCCCATTTGCGGCAGACGGGCAGAATAAATTCTGCACCTACATTTCTCACAACCATCAATTTATCTACTATAGAAACTTAAATACAAAATATTTTAATTCACAAAGGTAATGAAATTTTTGTCCTTTTCACGAAATTTCACATGAAAATTTTTCCATTGATGGGCGGTATTCCGATTTTTTGATGTAACTTTGTCGCTCAAATTAACTCCACTAACTTTTAGGGGTTAGCGTCTATTCACGTCAATGACAACGTCAATTTACGTCTAAAATAAATAAATTGACGAAAATAGACGTCGTTATAGACGAAAATAGACGCGAAACAATTGACTAACGGGGGTTAGCGTCTATTCACGTCAATGACAACGTCAATTTACGTCTAAAATAAATAAATTGACGAAAATAGACGTCGTTATAGACGAAAATAGACGCGAAACAATTGACTAACGACTAACAAATAACGATTAACAAATAACGACTAACATGGCACAATGGTTTGAGTGCAAAGTGCGCTATGACAAGACCGACGTGGAGAGCGGCGGCCTGAAGACTGTGACAGAACCCTATCTGGTGGACGCCCTCTCATTCACTGAGGCCGAGGCTCGCATCACCGAGCAGATGCAGCCCTTTGTGAGCGGCGAGTTTGAGGTGTCGGCCGTGAGGCGCGTCAACCTGAGCGACATCTTCTACGACGACGCCGGCGACCGCTGGTACAAGGTCAAAACCAATTTTATTGTAATCGACGAGAAAACCGGTGCCGAGAAGCGCACCGCCAGTTTCCAGATGGTGCAAGCCGGCTCATTTGCCCGCGCCCTCGCTAACTTCAACCAGGGAATGGACGGCACGATGGCCGACTTTGAGATTGCCTCAATCACCGAGACGCAAATCCTCGACGTCTTCCCGGCCGACTTGAGTGAGACCGCGGCCGAGCGCGCCGAGCGCAAGGCCGAGCAGGCTCGACGCCAGCGAGAGGCCGACAAGGCCGAACTCGAGCAGCAATAATTGCATCCCGTGAATTTCCGTGAACTTTCGTGAAATATCTTATTTACTCTGCTTTAAAATGCATCTCCTACACTTCTCCTCCTTGTAGGGCCTGGCCTTGGCCTGGCCGCTCTCGATAATTTTCGGAAATTCCCGAAAAAATATTATATCTCGTAAATTTTCGTAAATCCACGTAAATTAATTTTAGTAATAATTTTCTGTGAATAAAATATTTACGAAAATTTACGCAAATTTACGAGAGATCT
>JAFTDD010000005.1 GCA_017454355.1 Muribaculaceae bacterium | reverse complement strand
TAAATATAAATCGCATAAAATTTTAGACAAGAGGACAGGAGGATTATTTCCGGAAAGGAGAACAAGAGGGAAATAAGATATTTACGATAATTTACGTAAATTTACGAGAGATTAAAATCTGCATAATAATATATACAATTGACGTAAATAGACGTTGTTATTGACGAGATAGACGCTAACCGATGAGCGATGCACAAAGGGAAAGGCATACTCTAGAAACTTAAAAAATTTATGTCCACATTTATTCATGAAGCGGAATCTGATTATAATAGCGGCCATCTTCATCGGCACAATAGTGCTGATGCTACTTGGTAATATCATTATTATCGGCGAGAAGTTGTCGCAGTTGACCCACCTGTGGTGGGCCGAATGGGTGTTCTACGGCCTGCTGGCAATCGTTGGTTTCTGGCTGGTGTTACTGCCGATGATAAGGCTGCACAGCGCGCCGGAGTTTCCGGTGCTGACGCTCTCGCCCGACATGCAGGGCCAACTCACTCCACAGTCGCGCGCCGCGCTGCAAGAGTTGGGTCACCGTCTGGCCGACAATGTGGAGCACCTGCCCAAAGCCAAGCGGGCCGAGCACGCGCGGCAAGTGCGCCACGACGTGGACCGCTACATTGACGACGAGAGCCTGCGCCGCACGGTGCAGGCCGAACTCGACACACGCCTGCAGTTGGTCAAGAGCCACGTGCATGAGTGGGGCAAGACGGTGTTTATGATCACCGCCTTGTCGCAAAACAGCAAGGTAGACGCCATCGCCTCGATGGTAATCAACATGCGCATGATTAGCGACGTGATACGCTGCTCGGGGTTCCGGCCCAGCCACAGTCAACTCTTCAAGCAGTATGTGCGCATCCTCGCCACGTCGCTATTCAGTTACTACCTGCAGGGCGCGGTGGACGGCGCGGTGGACGACATCGACATCACCTTTGGCGACGGCGCGGCCGACGCGGCCACCACGACCGACGGCATGACCGAGGCCGAGTTTATCAACTCCATCCCGGGCATCCACATTGCGGGGTTCATTCCATCGTCGTTGCTGGATGGCGCCATCAACACGCTGCTCACGCTGCGCATCGGCTACGTGACGCGCAGTTACCTTGAGCACGGTGCCGAGACGCTGGCGGGCCGCGCGGGCATGTCGGTACGGCGGCACGCGATGATTGACGCTCTCAAGGAGGTGGCCACCATCAGCGCCGAGGCCACCAAGCAGGGCGTGAGCGCCGCCGCCGGCAAGGTCGCCGACTTCTTCCGGACCACACCGGCCGAGACTAATTCTTCCGCCACCGAACAGCCAGTTTAAGGCCAAAACCAACTATGAGGGCAGACGATTGTGCGGCCAAAAATAATAGACGCTAATTGATGGTATAAAATGACAGAGCGCGAACTTAAAGAAATAATAATTTCAGCAGAGAGTTATCGCCTTGAGAAGACAATGTCCACCTCTAATATGGATAAATTTCAAGAGGCAATTTGTGCTTTTGCCAATGATATGCATGGTAAGAGAGAAAAGGGTTATCTTCTGATTGGAGTGACAGATGATGGAAAGATTGGAGGCTTGACCATTGATGACGCATTAATGAAGAGAATTAGCGGCATACGCTCAGATGGCAACATATTGCCACTGCCTGTAATGTCGACCGAGAAAATTACCACTACTCAAGGTGATGTCTTATTGGTAGAAGTGACCCCATCATTTGAAACGCCTGTCAGATACCGCGGCAGAACTTTTATAAGAATTGGGCCAAGGCGTGATATCGCAAGTGCAGAGGAAGAACGGATTCTCTCGGAAAGATGCGCATCGAGTCTTCCGACATTTGACACACATCCTTGTCGCGGAGCCAGTCTAAACGATATTGATATTGACGCAATTTTGAACGATTATATGCCGAAGGCTATCGCTCCTGAGGTGCTGGCGAATGACAAGCGCACACTACGTGAGCAATTGGCCTCGCTTCATCTCTATAATTCACAATACGATTGTCCCACGTATGCGTCAATTATAATGTTTGGCAAGTCTCCACGGTATTTCTTGCCTGGTGCATATATCCAGTATGTGCGTTTTTCAGGAGAAGATAATAGCGGTGAAATATTGAATGAACGCCGATTTGAAAGTTGCTTGTTTAAATCGCTGCCAATAATTGAGAGTTTCATAAGCGATGCGATTATTACCACTCGTCCTGTGCCAGTGAGTATTCTCAGAGAGCAGACTGTGGTTAATTATCCCTTCAAGGCCTTGCGTGAACTCCTGATGAATGCTGTTATGCACCGTGATTATCAATCAAATATGCCGATTAGGTTCTATCAATATAACAATCATATTGAGTTAATGAATCCCGGTGGCTTATATGGTCAGGCACGCCCCGAGAATTTCCCTCATGTAAATGATTACCGCAATAGTGTCATAGCCGAGATAATGCGAAATCTTAACTATGTAAACATGTTTAATCATGGTATTTATGAGGTTGGGGAGCAACTGCGTGCCAATAATTGCCCTGAACCAATTTTTAATGTCAATCTAATGACTGCGTTCAGCGTAATCGTCAAAGAACCGGTTAAAAAGAGTTTGACAAATTCAGGCAATGTTGGTGATAATGTTAACCACCTTGAAAATAAGGAGTTTATAGAACTTCTTTACCAAAACAACCCTCATATTGGTAAAGCTTGTGGTAAAGTGGGGATGTCTGCTCTGATAAAGGTGTTACTTCTTTGCCAAAATCCAACAATGGTTCGAGAGATCGCACGATTAGTTGGCATTAAATCCCGTGCGACCCTTGACCGTTATATTCTTAAGCCTCTTCGAGATGACGCGTTGCTCCAATTTGTGATACCGGGGAAACCAAAGCACCCAAAACAAAAATATGTCTTGAGCGCAAAAGGGTATTCTACAGTAGAAATGTTTCGTCAATTTTTCAATCGAATAATCTAATGAACGAAAAAAATGAAATAATGAAAAAGACTATTCTATCATTACTGATGGCTGGAGCGGCTCTCGCGGCCGCTGCCCAGAGCGCACCCGTGGTGGCACCGGAGCCACTGCGCGTCGGCGACAAGGTCGCCGTGATGTCGATTGCGAGCACGCCGCGCGACTCGGTTGCCGAGCGCGCCGCCGCCGTGCTCGAGCAGTGGGGCTTCAAGCCCGTGATTATGCCGCACGTGACGGCCAACCATCACGGGTTTGCCGGCACGGTGGAGGAGCGTCTGAGCGACTTGACGGCGTGCCTGCACGACCCCGAGGTGAAAGCAATCGTCTCGACACGCGGCGGCTACGGCTCATCGATGCTGCTGGAGCCGCTCACCCGCGACACTCTGGCGCGCTACGGCAACAAGTGGATTGTGGGCTACAGCGACATCACGGCCATACACAGCGCGATGGTGTGTGCCGGGCACCAGAGCCTGCACGCTAATATGGGCGGCTACATCGGCTCACACAGTGCCACCGACAGCCTCAACCTGCTGCTGCGCGACGTGCTGATGGGCAAGCGCCCCACCTACACTGTGCCCGGCCACGAGTTCAACCGGCCCGGCTCGGCCACCGGCATCGTCGTGGGCGGCAATATGGCGGTGTTCAGCAACATCGCCGGTAGCCGTGACTTTGACTTCCTTGACCGCGACAACCTCGCCGATCGCGACATCATCCTCTTCTTTGAGGACGTGGGCGAGAACATCTCGCGCGTGAGCAGCATGTTCACCCAACTTGTGGTGAAAGGCGTGATGAAGCGCGTGAAAGGTGTCATCGTTGGCCGCTTCACAGAGTATTCTCCCTCCAACGGCTATGAGACGATGGAGGCGATGCTGCGCGAGCGTCTGGCGCCCTACGGCGACATTCCCATCTGCTTTGACTTCCCCGTGAGCCACGACGAGAGTTGGAACTATCCGATGATTGTTGGCGGCACGGCCACACTCGCGGTTCCGGCCGACGGTGGCCCGGTCACGCTCATCTACCACGAGTGAGGCGGGCTTGCTCGACAAGGGAGGTGAAGAAACGGAGCATGGAGTTGGTGGGGTCGGCGGCGACGAAGTTCTCGGGGTGCCACTGCACGGCAAGGATGGGCAAGTCGGGATAGCCGTCGAGCATTTCAATGACAGCGTCCGGGCTCCAAGCGGTAGCCGTGAGGCACGGTGCGATTTTCTTGACGGCTTGATGATGGCGACTGTTGACTCCGAGCGATGTCACTCCAATCACTTCGGCCGACTTGGTGCCGGGTTCGATATAGACATCGTGGGCAGCGGCGGTGCGCGGCTCTGAGACCTTGTGAGCGACAACCGACGGCACCTGTGATGGCAGGTCCTGCCACAGCGAGCCTCCCAGAGCCACGTTGAGCACCTGCATACCGCGGCACACGCCTAATATCGGCATTCGGCGCGCCACGGCACGCTCTATCAGCGCCATCTCGAAGGTGTCGCGCACGGCGTTCACCTCGCCCAGCATCGGGTGCGGCGGCTCGCCATAATAAGCGGGGTCGATGTCCACGCCACCCGATAAGAGCAAGCCGTCGATGCTTGCTACCATCTCATCTATCGCCGCAGTATCGCATGTGGCCTGCAGCAACAGCGGTTTGCCGCCGGCCATAGTCACTGCGGTGAAGTAGTCGATGCCAACAGACTGCTCGTCGGCACCCGGCGAGGCGGTGACGCCAATCACCGGCGATTGAGCGAGCGCTTGCAATCCCATAAAACAAAATGCGATTATCGTTTTTTGAAAGATATTCATTTTTTCAATAGTTCGGTAATTTTTTGGGTTAGCGTCAATTCACGTCTATGACAACATCCATTTCCGTCTATTATTTTGACATAAGGAACACAAGAACAAAAGTGTTTAAAATAAATAATGGTTAGAAATTATGTTCTTCCTTAATTCAGCAACTCGATATTTATCTCTCGAAAATTCTCGAAAATTTCCGAAAAAATATTGTATCTCGTAAATTTTCGTAAATCTACGTAAATTTAATTTGGGTGATAATATTCTGTGAATAAAATATTTACGACAATTTACGCAAATT
>JAFTDD010000068.1 GCA_017454355.1 Muribaculaceae bacterium | reverse complement strand
TTTCCGAAAATTATCGAAAATAAATTTCTCGTAAATTTGCGTAAATTGTCGTAAATATTTTATTCACAGAATATTATCACCCAAATTAAATTTACGTAGATTTACGAAAATTTACGAGATACAATATTTTTTCGGAAATTTTCGAAAATTCTCGAGAGATAAATATCGAGTTGCGGAATTTAGGGCCAAAACAAAAATATGGAACTGTATAATTTATTAAAGGAGTATTTGGCGAAACGCGGTGTTGCCTACCGCGAGATGGAGTACGGCATCGCGTTCAAACACGATAAGACGGCCAATAATCGTTGAGAGGTTATATGTACGAACCATTGGCAGAGCGGCTACGGCCGCATTCACTTGACGACTACGTGGGACAGCGACACCTCGTGGGAGAGGGCGCCGTGCTGCGGCGAATGATTGAGAGCCGCAACGTGTCGTCGTTTATCCTGTGGGGACCGCCGGGAGTGGGCAAGACGACGCTGGCACGCATCGTGGCCGAACAGACGGGCGTGCCGTTCTACACGCTCAGCGCCGTGACGAGCGGCGTGAAGGAGGTGCGTGAGGTGCTGGACCGTTGCCGTGCTGACGCGACGAGTATGTTTGTCACTGGACGTCCCATCCTGTTTATCGACGAGATACACCGCTTTAACAAGAGCCAGCAAGACTCACTGCTGGGCGCAGTGGAAAACGGCACGGTGACACTGATTGGCGCGACAACCGAGAATCCGTCGTTTGAAGTCATCCGTCCGCTGCTGAGCCGCGCCCAGGTCTATGTGCTCAACCCGTTGGACAACGATGACTTGTTGGCGCTGCTTCACCATGCCATCAAGAGCGACGCGCAACTTGCGGCACGCGAGGTGCGAGTGGAGCAAACCGAGGCACTGCTGCGATTTGCCGGCGGCGACGCGCGCAAGTTGCTCAATATCCTCGACTTGATTTACCTGTCGCTGGGCGCCACCGAGCCGATGGTCATCAACGACAAGATTGTGACAAGCCGCTTGCAGCAGAACCCGTTAGCCTTTGACAAGGGTGGCGAGATGCACTACGACATCATCTCGGCATTTATCAAGAGTATTCGCGGCAGCGACCCCGACGCTGCCGTCTACTGGCTGGCGCGCCTCATTGCCGGCGGCGAGGACCCGAAGTTTATCGCGCGCCGTATGTGCATCAGCGCGGCCGAGGACATCGGCCTTGCCAACCCCAACGCGGTGCTGCTGGCCAACGCCACGTTTGACATCATCGCCAAGATTGGTTGGCCCGAGGGGCGCATCCCCTTGAGCGAATGTGCCATCTATCTTGCTACCTCACCCAAGAGCAACAGCGCCTATCTGGCCATTGACGGCGCCCTCGCGCTGGTTAACCAAACCGGCAACGCCCCCGTGCCGCTGCACTTGCGCAACGCCCCCACCAAATTGATGAAAGACCTGGGCTATGGTGCCCACTACAAGTATGCCCACGACTACCAGGGCCACTTCGTCAAGCAGGAGTATATGCCCGAGCAACTCAACCACCCCACACTGTGGCATCCGCAGGACACGCCTGCCGAGGCGCGCATGGCCGAGCGACTGAAAGCCCTCTGGGGAAAGTAGCATGTAGCATGTAGTATATAGCATGTAAAATGCAAACAACAGAAACCACAACAAGCACCCCTCCTTCAGGAGGGACGGGGGGGAGGCTTAACACCCCTCCTTCAGGAGGGGCGGGGGGGAGGCCTAGCACCCCTCCTTCAGGAGGGGCGGGGGGGAGGCCTAGCACCCCTCCTTCAGGAGGGACGGGGGGGAGGCCTAACGTCACTTGGCGACAAGGACTGCTCGCCCTCTCCCCTCTTGCCGTCTTCCTCACGCTATACCTTGGCGTGTCGGTGGCAGTCGGCGACTTCTACCGTATGCCGCTGTCAATAGCGTTTATCGCGGCTGGCGTTTGGGCGTTGCTCACCATGCGACGTATGCCCACCAGCGAGCGCATCGAGATATTCTCGACCGGCGCGGCCAATCCGGGCATTCTTTATATGATTTGGATTTTTATCCTCAGCGGAGCCTTCTCGGCGCTGGCAAGCGGCATTGGCGCCGTACATGCCACAGTGGCGGCCACCACAGCCTTACTGCCGTCGTGGGCACTGCTGCCGGGCCTGTTTGTCACAGCGTGCTTCATCTCGATGTCGATTGGCACAAGCGTGGGCACCATCGTGGCGCTCACGCCGCTGGCAGCCCAATTGGCCACCGCCACCGGCAGCGATGTGGCGGAAATGGTCGCCATCGTGCTCGGCGGCTCATTCTTTGGCGACAATCTGTCGTTTATCAGCGACACCACTGTTGCCGCCACACGCACCCAGCACGTTGCCATGGCCGACAAATTCCGCGCCAACCTGCGCATCGCCTTGCCGGCGGCAATCGTGTGTCTGGTGGCATACACTATCATCGGCATCACAAGCGGCATCAGCGCGGTGCCCCACGTGGCGGCAGGCACGTCGTGGCTGCTCATGCTGCCCTACTTGATAGTCATTGTGGCGGCCGCTTGCGGCATCAACGTGCTCGTGGTGCTCACCATCGGCATCGCAGCATGCGTCGCCCTCGCCATGGGGCATGGCAGTATGGGGCTGCTGGAGATGTGCTCCACGATGGGCGACGGTATCAAGAACATGAGCGACCTGATTATCGTCACACTGCTTGCCGGAGGATTGCTCGAAGTAATCAACCACGGCGGCGGCATACGCTACATCATCAGCCTGCTCACACGCCGCATCAGCGGAGCACGCGGCGCCCAAGGCACCATCGCCGCACTGGTGGCCCTGGTGAACGTGTGCACGGCAAACAACACCATCGCCATCCTCACCGTCGGTCGCGTGGCGCGCTCAATCGCGTCACAGTTTGGCATCGACCCGCGACGCACCGCCAGCCTGCTCGACACATGCTCCTGCATCACCCAGGCTGCGCTCCCCTACGGCGCGCAGACACTGCTCGCCGCCGGGCTTGCCGGTGTGGCACCCGTCGCTTTCCTTCCACATCTCTATTACCCAATCGCCCTCGCGCTGGCCGTGCTCATCACAATCGTCATCGGCGGACAACGGCGGGCGGTCAACGGTCGTCGAAAATAGACGTCGTTATAGACGAAAATAGACGCGAAACATTTGACTAACGGGGGTTAGCCGTAAATTGACGTAAATCCATTAAAAAATATAAATCGCATAAAATTTTAGACAAGAGGAAAGGAGGATTATTTCCGGAAAGGTGAACAAGAGGGAAATAAGATATTTACGATAATTTACGTAAATTTACGAGAGATGAAAATCAGCATAATAATATATACAATTGTCGAAAATAGACGTCGTTATAGACGAAAATAGACGCGAAACATTTGTAAACGGTAAACCTTTCATGCTGCCTGAAGACACACTCGACAACGCCAACGACGTGGCGACATTCGGCCTTGACCGTCCATTCGCCACCGGAGGGCTGACGTTCACGGCGATTGACTTCGAGACCGCCACACGTGAGCCCGACAGCGTGTGCGAGATTGGCATCGCCATAGTGGACGACGGCGTGGTGACCGACTGCCGCTCGTGGCTCGTCAGGCCGATTGACAACCGCTACGAGTGGTTCAACACCCGGGTACACGGCATTCGCCCTGAAGACACCGCCGACTCGCCAACTTTTGAGGCCGTGTGGCAAGAAGTCCTGCCATTGCTGCAAGGGCGCGTCGTAGTCGCCCACAACGCCGCGTTCGACATGGGAGTGCTACGCGAGACGTTGACCCTCCGCCACATCGAGTTTCCCGAGTTGGCCTACTTCTGCTCGTGTCGTGTGGCGAAGAAAGCCGTCAGGGGAGGCAGCCATTCATTGGAGAGGATGTGCTCACTGCTCGGAGTTGACCCCGGCCGACACCACCGCGCCGACGATGACGCCAGGGCGTGTGCCGAAGTGTTCGTCAAATGCGTCGGCCTCTGCGGAGCCACATCGTTCTCATCGCTGCAGCGCCTGACCAAGACCCGCTGCGGCCGCTTCGCCCCCGCCTACTTCCGCCCCCAACGCAAAACCTAACCACCAGGTCAAGGATTCGGAGAGGCGGCGTGATAGGTGATGAGGCCGGGCATTGAGGAACGGACGATCTTGCGAACCGTGGCGCCAAAGTCGGCGGCGACCTCGAGCAGGATGTTGCTGTAAGTGGTGGCGATAGCTCCCATACAGCACACGGGGTAACTCTCGTAGTCGTAATGCGCGACGTTGCGGGTGAAAAAGCGCATAAGTTCGTCATAAACCAAGTCGTGGACGTAAGGGCTGTCGAGGTGCTCCGCGAGGAAGAACGAGTAGGCGCGCAGGTTGCGGTTTGCCTCTGGATTGTTATAAACGTCGTCCATCACGTCATCGGCGGTGATGTGGAAATGGTCGAAGAACGCTTGCCGCAGCGGGGCGGGTGCGACTTCCTTGAAGCAATCGCCCACGAGCAGGCGGCCTAACGCGGCTCCGCTCCCCTCGTCTCCGAGGATAAAGCCGCCGGCACGCACGTTCTTGACGATGCGCCGACCGTCGTAGTGGCACGAGTTGCTGCCGGTGTCGATGATGCACGCCAGGCCGGCCTCGTGCTGCAACAGGCCGCGAGCGGCACCGAGCAGGTCGCTCATCACGGTGACGGGAGTGCGGAACTGGGCGACGAGAGACGCCTGGACGGTCTTGTTCTTCTCGGGAGAGGAGCAGCCGGCACCGTAATAATACACGTGGCTCCAACGATGGCGGAAGAAGGTCTCGGGCAACTCGAGACGGATAATGTGGCTGATGTCGCGACGCGAGTGGAAGTGGGGGTTGATGCCGGCAGTGAAGGCGCGCTCAACGACGGTGGCTCCATGGGCGATGGTCCACTCCGTACGGATGCCGCTGCTCTCGGCTATGACAATCGGCGCGCTCATTATTCTTAATCCTAAAATCCGCAACCTTGAAAATTCTCACTATAATTTCCGAAAATTATCGAAAATAAATTTCTCGTAAATTTGCGTAAATTGTCGTAAATATTTTATTCACAGAATATTATCACCCAAATTAAATTTACGTAGATTTACGAAAATTTACGAGATACAATATTTTTTCGGAAAT
>JAFTDD010000067.1 GCA_017454355.1 Muribaculaceae bacterium | reverse complement strand
TTTTAAGATGCCAAGATCAGTCAATCACGTTGCATCACGTGCAAAACGTAAGAAAATCCTGAAACTTACACGTGGCTACTACGGTGCCCGCAAGAACGTTTGGACCGTTGCCAAGAACACTTGGGAGAAGGGTCTCACCTACGCCTACGCCGACCGCAAGAAGAAGAAGCGCAACTTCCGCTCTCTGTGGATTCAGCGCATCAACGCCGCCGCTCGCCTGGAGAATCTGTCCTACAGCAAACTCATGGGTCTCATCCACAAGGCCGGTATCGAGATTAACCGCAAGGTGCTCGCCGACCTGGCTATGAACAACCCCGAGGCGTTCAAGGCTGTTGTCGCTAAGGCTAAGCAGGCCTAACGTCAATGTGACATCAAGCCACCCGGCGCGATAGTTGTCGCGCTACGGCAAGCCACACGGAGACATTGTCCATTTTGGGCAATGTCTCCGTCGTTTTCTCTACACACAAAAAAAACTTATAAAATAGACGTTAAAAAGTTTTGCAATCACAAGGATAATTGCTACCTTTGCAGTCCGCAAACAAACAAACAGACTATTCAACCGATAATTAGCATATTATGGGATTTTTCTCAATAACTCAAAACATAGCAGTTGACCTTGGAACGGCCAACACCATCATTATCCACGACGACAAAATCGTTATCAACGAGCCCAGTGTCGTCGCTCTCGAGACCAAGACGGGTAATCTCAAGGCGGTAGGCGACAAGGCGCGCGCTATGCAAGGCAAGGTGCCGGAGGGCATCATGACTGTGCGTCCGTTGCGCGACGGTGTCATCGCCGACTTCAATGCTGCCGAACTCATGATTCGCGGCATGATTAAGAAGGTGAGCAAGAAGAATCATTGGTTCTCACCGTCGCTACGTATGGTCGTCTGCATTCCCAGCGGTTCGACCGAGGTTGAGCGCCGCGCGGTGCGTGACAGCAGCGAGCATGCCGGTGGCCGTGAGGTATATATGATCTACGAGCCTATGGCAGCCGCCCTTGGCATCGGTATTGATGTTCTCGCTCCGGAAGGCAACATGATTGTCGACATAGGTGGCGGCACAACCGAGATTGCCGTTATCTCTCTGGGCGGCATCGTCAGCAACAAGAGCATCCGCATTGCCGGCGACGACCTCACCGAGGATATTCAAGAGCACATGCGCCGCGTGCACAACGTCAAAGTGGGCGAGCGCACCGCCGAACTTATCAAGATCAACGTGGGCAGCGCGCTCACGGAACTTGAGAATCCCCCCGAAGACTACGTTGTCCACGGCCCGAACCAGATGACGGCCCTCCCGATGACCGTGCCGGTTTCCTATCAGGAGATTTCGCAGTGCATCGAGAAGTCAATCAGCAAGATTGAGGCCGCCGTGCTCAGCGCTCTCGAGCAAACGCCTCCCGAGTTATATGCCGACATCGTCAAGAACGGCGTCTATCTCACCGGTGGCGGTGCCTTGCTGCGAGGCCTTGACATCCGCTTGACCAATAAGATTGGCATCCAGTTCCACGTGGCAGATGAGCCTCTGTTGGCTGTGGCGCGCGGTACCGGTGTTGCCCTCAAGAATATCCATCATTTCCCCTTCTTGATGCGCTGACGCGCGGCCGGCGGGCGCGTCGTGTCGTCGATGATGCGACACGCCCGCCCCGCGCCGCATCCGTCCGGCACTCATGAAGAATCTCATCGACTTCTTCTTGCGTCATAGCGCCTGGGCCGTATTCCTCCTATATGCGGTCTTGAGCGTTGTTATGCTCGTCGGTAGCCGAAATCCTTACCAGCAAAGCGTCTGGCTCACCAGCGCCAACGCTGTCTCGTCGACAGTCTACGGCGCTCTGGGATACGTCACAGGCTACTTTAATCTGCACTCAATCAATGCCGACCTTGAACAGCGCAACGCCACATTGGAAATGGAACTCGTTGACCTGCGCTCACAATTGCGACAACTGCGACTGCAATTGCCGGACTCGACATTCGACCAGCAGGCTTTGGCGAGTTACCGCTTGCTTCCGGCTCTCGTGATTAGCAACAGCATCGCCCAGACCCACAACCACGTCACCATTGACCGCGGTAGCGCCGACGGACTGCAGCCTCAAATGGGCGTGGTGGACCGTGGCGGAGTGGTGGGCGTCGTTGAGGTCACATCGGCCCACGCCGCGCGCGTCATCTCGCTGCTCAATCCTGACATCAGCGTCTCTTGCAAACTCAAAGACAGCGACTACTTCGGCCGCCTCATTTGGGAAGGAGGCGACCCGCGCTTCGCCACGCTCGACCAATTGCCCAAACACACTGTCTATGAGGTGGGCGACACAGTGGTCACCAGCGGCTTTAGCGACATGTTCCCCGAGGGAATACGCGTGGGTGTCGTCACCGGCAAGGCTCATGAGGTGAGTGCCGGCGATGTGCAGTTGCAAGTGAAACTCGGCACCGACTTCAGCCGCTTGAGCGAGGTGCGTGTTATCGTCAACAGTCGCTCGGCCGAGTTGCGCAGTCTGAACTCCGATAGTTTGCCGAATAATGACAAGAAGAGGCAAGCGGACGCTAACAGTTCTAAACTTTCACGGCCATGACCAAGACGGTTATTCACTTCATCATACTCGCAGCCGTGCTGCTGATGGTTCAAGTGGTGTGCAACAAAATCATGCTGTTGGGCTTGGCCATGCCCATCGTGTTTATATATGTCATCTACCGCCTGCCGGCGAGTCTCCACGTCAATTGGGTGCTCACCGTCGCCTTCCTCATGGGGCTGGTGGTGGACGTCTTTAACGACACGCCGGGCATGAACGCGCTCTCATGTACACTCCTCGCCGCGCTGCGCAGACCGGTGTTCAGGGCCTACGCGCCGCGTGACATTCAAGAGGACGGACTGCTGCCGTCGATGGCGGCAATGGGAACAGGGGCGTTCTTCAAGTATGCTCTCACCCTCACACTCTTCTACGCGGCCGTGCTCTTCCTCATTCAGGCCTTCACCCTGCGTGATTGGCTGCTCACTGTGGAGCGTATTGCTGCCAGTGCCGCGCTCTCTATGGTGCTGATTTTGGGTATCGATAGTCTTGTGGACACCGGTCATGGAGAAGGATTATAGTCTGGAAGGGCGCAAGTGGCTCATCGTCACCCTCGTGTTGCTTGTCGTCACATTGTTTGCCGCAAAGTTGTATGATTTGCAACTCGGTGACAATAATTACGGCGACGCGGCCGCTTCTAACGCCTATCTCAACCGCACCATCTATCCCGACCGCGGACTGATATACGACCGCGAGGGACGACTCGTGGTTTACAACCAGCCGGCCTATGACCTCGTGATTATTCCAAAGGACTTAAAGGCGTTTGACACCCTCGACTTGTGCCAGACGCTGCAGATTCCTATTGAGGAACTGCGGAGCCGCATCGCCACCCTCAAGGATGGCCGCAAATACTCCGGCTATGTCCAGCAGGTGCTTATGCGGCATCTCACGCCTGAAGTGACGGGGCGACTGCAGGAGAAACTCTTCCGTTTCCCGGGCTTTTACATCGCGCAACGGGTGCTGCGGCAGTATAACTACACGTGCGGCGCCAATGTGTTGGGCGACATACGCGAGGTGAACCAGAACGACATCATGGCCGATGACTACTATCGCCCGGGTGACTATACCGGCGACTTGGGTGTCGAGAAGAGTTACGAGCATTGGCTGCGGGGTGTCAAGGGCAAGGAAATCTTTATGCGCGACGCCTTCGGCCGCCTGCAGGGACGCTTCCATGACGGACGTGACGACGTGGCCCCGGAGGCGGGCAAAGACCTCAAACTGAGTATCGATTTTGAGTTGCAAAAACTTGGCGAGCACCTTATGGAGGGTAAAATCGGAGCCATTGTCGCCATCGAGCCAAAGACAGGCGAGGTGTTGTGCCTCGTTTCCAGCCCGGGATATGATCCGGCGTTGCTTGTGGGACGCGAGCGCAGCAAGAACTATTCGATGCTGCTCACCAATCACTACAAGCCTCTCTACGACCGTGCCATTATGGCCAGTTACCCGCCCGGCTCAACGTTCAAGCCCACCCAAGGTCTCATCTTCCTTCAGGAAGGCATTATTACCACAGAGACCGCCTATCCCTGCTCGCGCGGCTTTATCAGTGGCGGAATGCGTGTCGGCTGCCACGGCCACGGCTCGCCATTGCCACTCAAGCCGGCTCTTGCCACATCCTGCAACGCCTACTTCTGCTGGGGTTTCAAGCGCATGATGGACAACGGCCACAAGAAATATGCGTCCACGCGCGACGCATTTGAGGTGTGGAAACGACACATGGTTTCGATGGGTTACGGATACAGGCTGGGCATCGACCTGCCCGGTGAGAGCCGCGGCTTTATTCCTAACTCCAACTTCTACGATAAGATGAAGAAAGGGCAGTGGAACTCCTATTCGATTATCAGCGACGCCATCGGTCAGGGCGAAATACTTGCCACGCCGTTGCAAATTGCCAATCTTGGAGCCACCATCGCCAACCGTGGTTACTACATCACGCCTCATGTTGTTAAGGAAATTATGGGAGTGGGCATCCTCAAGAAAAACCGCGAGCGTCATGACCCCACAATCGACAAGCACTACTACGACGACATTGCCATGGGTATGCGCATGGCTGTCACTGGCGGCACCTGCCGTGGCGCCAACTTGGCTGGATTTGAGGTGTGCGGCAAGACTGGTACCGCTCAGAACCCCCATGGTCGCGACCACTCGGTGTTTATGGGCTTCGCGCCGATGAACGATCCGCAGATCGCCATCTGTGTCTATGTCGAGAACGCCGGCTTTGGCGCCACCTTTGCCGTGCCCATCGCCTCGCTCGTGCTCGATCAGTATCTCAACCGCCACAACGGCGGCCTCTCTCCGGCTCGTCAGGCTGCCGCCGACGCTATGGCCTCGCGACACACCGTGCCTGGCTACACGCCACTCTTTTCCGCTCCAAAGCGCCCCGATACAGCGACCGATGCTTCGCCAACGGCCGCATCTCCATCTAAAACAGATTCCGCAACCGTCAAAAGCCGCGATAAGCAATGAGCCAACTACGCCTCAATAGTGCCGACGATAAGTCGCTGCCTCGCTATATCGATTGGATGACGTTAGTCCTCTATTTCGTTATGGTGGCAGCCGGTGCCGTGAGCATCTATGCCGCGACCAATAGCCACTACACGCTCGAGGCACTCATCTCGTTTGACCAGAACTCGGGCAAGCAACTGCTGTGGGCCGGTCTCTCGTTTGTGTTGGGCTTGGCATTGCTGCTTATTGACAAACGCCTCTATGATGCCTACGCCTACCCGTTCTACGCGCTGATGATCATCGTGCTCATCGCCACCGCGTTTATTGCGACTGATATTAAAGGCTCGCGCTCGTGGCTCACTTTGGGTCCCGTCAGTTTGCAGCCGGCCGAGTTTGCCAAAACGGCCACCGCGTTGTGCCTTGCTAAACTTTTTGATACCTACGGCTTCAGGCTCGACAACTGGAAGAGTTACGCCATTGCCGGAGGAATTATCGTGCTGCCGATGCTCTGCATTGTTCTTGAGCATGAGACGGGCAGCGCGCTGGTTTACTCGTCGCTGCTGCTCGTCCTTTATCGTGAGGGTATGAGTGGTCTCGTGCTGTTTGCGATGGCGAGTGTTGTGGCTTACGCCATCTTGGCGCTCAAGTTCGCCTCGCTCTCTCTGCTGGGTATTCCATTGGGCATCGCTCTATGCTTTATCGTGGCGATGGTGCTCACTGTTGCGATGCTGCTGTTCTATTGCCGCTCACTCACCCTGGGTCGCAACGTGGCCCTCTGGTACGGAGGTACGGGCCTGCTGGTGTGGCTGCTCTCACTGGCCGGCATCGATGTTAACGGTTGGCTGTATTTTGGTGTGGTGATTGCCGTATCGGTTGTCTATTTGCTTGTGGGTATGCTTCACGATGACCTGCGACGCGTGAGCCTCACGGCCGGTTTTCTTGTCGCCTCGGTGGCGTTCAGCCTTGTGGTGGATTATGCCTTCCAGGGAATGGCGGTCTATCAGCAGAAGCGCATCCTTGTGACCTTGGGCGTGGAGGACGACCCCAAGGGTTATGGTTATAACGTGCGGCAGAGCCAAATCGCCATCGGCTCGGGCGGACTGACGGGCAAGGGCTTTATGGAAGGGACACAGACCAAACTGAAGTTTGTGCCTGAACAGCACACCGATTTTATCTTTTGTACGATAGGGGAGGAGCAGGGCTTTGTGGGCTCGATGGCGGTCTTGCTGCTATTTGCCGCGTTGATCCTGCGCTGTGTTGTGATTGCCGAGAGGCAACATTCCACCTTTGCGCGAGTCTATAGTTATTGCGTGGCGTGTTATCTGCTTTTCCATCTTTTCATTAATGTGGGCATGGTGCTCGGTATCACGCCGGTGATTGGTATTCCGTTGCCGCTGTTCAGTTATGGCGGCTCGTCGATGTGGGGCTTTACGCTGCTCCTCTTCATTATGCTGCGTCTCGACGCCGATCGCTAATGAGGAACCTTATCAAGGGTGATTGTTCGGCGTCGGATTTATGAACTCACAAAGTGGGCGACAGGTTCCCAAGCGGGGGTGTCAGTCCACGTAGATTAATTCTCTTGGCCACGTTAGAGGTCGACAATAAAAGCGGCGACAAAGTCCGGTAGCGGCAACAAGGTTTTAGGCAGGGGTGGAGCCATTTGGCAAAGCCCCTGTTTTTGTTCTCCATCAAATCTTAGTCCCGTTATGGGCGACAGAACTATGGTCGCAAGGGGAGTGCGCTGTGTTCCAAATTTCCAATTTACCATTGCTTGGCTTGTGGCATACCACGACTCTCATTCACCCGTTTTTTGCAAGAATTTTATTTCCGGACACATCTCGCGGTTGTCTGATTTTGACAAACAGATAGTCCTTCAAAACCTCAAATTTTTGGGCGCAAAATCCATATGAAATTTTACCTTCCATCTGCGTTTTTATTGTCCTTATAATCAATTTATTAGGGTCGTAATAACCGCTTGTAACCCGCGCTCAACTCGTTGAGAGTGGCGTGTGCTGTATTGGAGTGCTGGTTTGGTGAAAAAATCGCAAAGAAAACGAGTTGAGGTTCTAAAAAATAAACATTGGTGTTTTGACCATAGTTTCGGCGGGGGAGTTTGCAATTTTGAATATAGATTGTAAATTTCGTAAGCCACCAATTTACCGATGTGGATTTGTGAATGAAGCACGTGTTGTTGTGGTTGTAAACATGGATTCGCGTTGCGGATTGTCAATGCAAACGTGAATTTACACCCGCAATTGTTCTCAAATCCGTATTTTTGGCCTTTAACATTTTTATACAAACGATATAACTAATAGAAAATCACTTAAATAGTAGCAAAAATTAAAGTGATGGTAGATGTTGAATTTACAAAGTGCGGGATGAGAATTTGCTATTTTGAATTGTGTGGGTTGTGAAATTTTATAATATGCTTTAAATTAGTAAAATAGATAGCATATTGCGCAAATTACTTTAAATAAATTCCGATGATGTGGTCTCGAGGTTTGCTCGTCGCTGTCAAATTGTGTTTGCGATGTGAAATTTCAAATTTTAACCAAAAAATTTGCATATCTCAACGGGAGTGTGTAAATTTGCAAACCGAAACAAAACGCTAAATTGTTTACAAAATGGATATCGTCAGCCGTCTGAAACTCTTCCTCATGCAAAATGGCATCGCTAACTCTCAGTTTGCCGACAACTGCCAGATACCCCGCCCTACCCTCTCGCAGATTCTTAACGGTCGAAACAAGAAGGTGAGCGACGAGGTGATTGCTAAGATACACCATTCCTACCCCTCACTCAATGTGATGTGGCTAATGTTTGGCGATGGTGATATGTTTGTTCCAAATGCGAACATGGATGATGTCCGTCCCACTAAACCGGTCGAGAATCCCGCGGATGGAAATTTCCCGATTGGTGGTTCTAAAAATCAAAATCTCAAGCAGCGTGGTTCGATAGATTTTGATGATGAGGAGGCGTCCTCGGCTGTAGCGGGTCGCCAACGAGGAGCCTCGTCTGGTCTTTCTCAGGCCGACATGATGCAGGCGATGCTGGGAATGATGGGCGGAGGTGTTGCGCCGCAGTCACGCAAGAGCGACTCAAGCAAGCGGCGTGTGGAGAGTATTATGGTATTTTATAGTGACAACAGTTTTGAGGTTTTCAAGCCTTCAGGCGGTGTCTAATAGCCGGAGATACGAAAGTGGGGGTACGATTCATTGCGTCGCCCCAGCTACGCGAGGACGCAATGAGTAGAGTCCGTTGCGTTTTATCCATTCCGCACAAATGATATAAGGACAATAAGGACAAA
The DNA here is from genome assembly GCA_017454355.1 of Muribaculaceae bacterium. Lineage (GTDB taxonomy): Bacteria > Bacteroidota > Bacteroidia > Bacteroidales > Muribaculaceae > Sodaliphilus. The sequence goes on along the minus strand of JAFTDD010000067.1, from coordinate 4,988 downwards.
ATTAATTGTCCTTATTGTCCTTATTCTATTCAACGTAATTACGAGATTTTGAAAGATTTTCCGCGCGGTGGCGTTTGACCGATGCTGTGGTGTCGAGTCAGTCGATCAGGCGCCGTGTGAGACCGCTATAGGCATCGATGCGGCGGTCGCGCAGGAATGGCCACCAGCGGCGTACGCGCTCTGAGCGTGCCATATCGACGTCGATAATGGCTGTTATCTCGTCCTCGCCGGCACGGTAGAGCAGTTCGCCCTGCGGACCGGCCACAAAACTATTTCCCCAGAATGTGATGCCGCGCGTTTGCCCCGATGGGTCGGCCTCATGACCCACGCGGTTGACGGTGACCACAGGCAGCCCGTTAGCCACCGCGTGACCGCGTTGCACGGTAATCCATGCCTCGCGTTGCCGCTCCTGCTCGGCCGCAGTGTCGCTGCTCTCATAGCCTATGGCGGTGGGGTAGATGAGCATTTCGGCGCCGGCGAGCGCCATCAGGCGTGCTGCCTCGGGGTACCACTGGTCCCAGCATACGAGCACACCCAAGCGGCCGAGCGAGGTATCAATGGGCGTGAAGCCCAAGTCGCCGGGAGTGAAGTAGAATTTCTCGTAGTAGGCCGGGTCGTCCGGAATGTGCATCTTGCGGTATCGTCCGGCGACTGAGCCGTCGCTGTCGATAACGACGGCTGTGTTGTGGTATAGGCCGGGCGCTCGTCGTTCAAAGAGTGAGGTGACGAGCACAACGCCGTTGTTGGCCGCGGCCTGGCGGTAGGCGGCCAATTCGGGGCCGTTATTGATGTCTACGGCGAGGTCGAAGTTGTCGACATCCTCAGTTTGGCAAAAGTAGAGGCTGTCGTGCAACTCCTGCAGCACGACTAATTGGGCTCCTTGCGCGGCACAGTCGTTGATTTTGTCAATTAGTCGCAACCGATTGGCGGCGCTGTCGGCACTATTGGCCTGTTGGATTATAGCGGTCTTCATAAGCTGAGTTTGATGCGAATTAAGCGAATTGATGCGAATTAAGCGAATTATTGTTTTGAACAAGCTATTTGCATGGTGGCGCAGTGAAGCGAGCCGTGCTGGACGATGAGGGGGCGGCAGTCAATGCCGATGGTCTCGCGGCCGGGGAAGGCGTCGGCGATGAGCCGCAAGGCGCGGCTGTCGTTGGTCGGTTGGCCGTAGGTGGGCACAAGCACCCGTGTGTTTGTAACAAGGAAATTGGCGTATGTGGCCGGCATTGGACTGCTTTCATCGTCGAACAATTTGTCGGGCAATGGCAATTCAATCAGACGATATGGCTTGCCGTCGATGTTGCGGAATGTGGCGAGTTGTTGGCGCATGAGAGCGGTTTCTTCAGGTGATGAACCGGGGGAGTAGAGAATCGTGTCGGCGGGCGCAAAGCGGGCCAGCGTGTCGATGTGGCTATCGGTGTCGTCGCCGTCGATGGCGCCGTGGTCCAGCCATAGCACTTGCCGCGCGCCGAGGCGTTCGCAGAGTATTTGCTCGATGTCGTGGAGGCTGAGCGTTTCGTTGCGGTTGGATGATAATAGACATCTACTGGTGGTCATGACGGTGCCGTGGCCGTCGCTCTCAATGGAGCCGCCTTCGAGCACAATATCGCGGGCGCACTGAAGCGGGTGGGGTAGCAGGCTGCGCTTTGCCAGTTCGGCGCTGACGAGGTTGTCGTGGTTGGCGGCGAACTTCATCCCCCACGCGTTGAAGGTGAAGTCGAGCAGCTGTGGCTCTCCGTCGGCGATAATGCTGATGGGGCCGTAGTCACGCGTCCAGGTGTCGTTGGTCGTGACGGCTGCTGTGGTGATCAGTGGGCCGGTGGGGTAGTCGTCGTCGCCGTGTGGCGGCACAATGAGCAGGACGCGCTCGCCGCCTGCGGTGATGGCGTCGATGATATGGCGGTAACACCGTTTGACGGCCGGCAGCGTTGGCGCCCAGTCGCTATCGGCGAGTGGCCACGTCATCAGCACTCCCCATTGCGGAGCCCATTCGGCAGGGAATGAGCGTTTCTCGTCAGTCCGTTTGATTTCCATTTGTTGTCAAAATATGAAATACCGGTTATCAGAATTATATTATCAATAAACTCTTGATTTGAACGAATGTAGGGCCTGGCCTTGGCCTGGCCGTACATCGTTGATAACAAACAATACTATAGATATTATTAATTCTGCCAACGGGTATGAGATATAAAATTGTGAACAAAAATAATACAAATTTTGTAGAAAATCAAAAAAAGACGTCGCAAAACTAAAAACAGCAAAGGCGATGGAAGACCATCGCCTTTGCTGTGTAGCGGGACTGAGAATTGAACTCAGGACCTCCGGGTTATGAATCCGACGCTCTAACCATCTGAGCTATCCCGCCATCGCTGAATTGCGGGTGCAAAATTACTGCTTTTTTCCGACATACGCAACACTTTGCCGCGTTTTTTTGTCTTTAACCACGAATTTCCATTATTTTTAGACAGGAGAACAAGAGGGTTAATTGATGACATGATAATAATTAATGTATGATTTATGGTTATTCGTGTGTAAGAAATCCGTTACTTGGCGGCTGAGGTTTTCCGCATTGTGAAGACGGTCGACAGGTGGCTATCATCGAGCGTGCCCATCATGCGCACTGTCATAGTGTTGCCGGAGGCGCCGAGCAGTTCGTAGACGAACATCGGCTCAAGTGTCTGGTCATAGTATGTCTTGATGCGTCCGCCTTCGATTTTGTATGAGTCCTCCATCGGAAATTCTGTCTCGCAGGTGCCGTCGGCGTTAAACGTGAGTGTGGCGCCGACTGTGATACGGCTCCAGGCCGGAGTGCCCTGCACGCTGGTGATGGTCCATGTGCCGAGCACATTGCTTTTGTCGAAACTCATCGTTGGCTCGTCGTTGCCGCCACACGCCACAATGATTGTTGCCAGACACGCCAGTAGAGTGATAATAAACTTTTTCATAATGCGTCGATTCAGATTGATAAAACTTACGTCGACAAAATTACACCCATGGTGTTCCAAAAGATGGTACATCCTGCGGAAATGTTTAAACATGAATTATCATGAATTATCCATGAATTCTGCGCTCTGAATAGGAAAAGTCAACAAATTTAACGAATTAAACGAATTTATCTCACCGAACAAAATCCGTTTAATCCGTTAAATCTGTTGATCCTTAAATCCGCAAGAGTATTTTATCTCCTAAATTCTCGTAAATTTAATAGTAATTTTCTGAGTCCACTCCAAAAAGTAAATGATTCTGCATAATAAGATTCTTAAACATAAATATCCATTAATTATCCGTGAATTAATATAAAATAGTAAATATTTTGAATAAATATTAATGGATAATTAATGGACATTCATGTTAAAAAATAATCAGCGACTTTTTGGAGTGGACTCTTAACTCAAGTTTCGGACCTCGAAGATGTTGAACAACGACTAATACCGAGGCACCGGTCGTCTATTGTGGTTTGCCTTCTTCGATTTTGAGGTTGAGGCGGAAGAAGTTCGAGATTTTCTTTAGGTCGTCAATCTTTTGCTTGTTGCTGATGTTGGAATAGACTAACCAGCCGTCGCACTCGTGTTGCCAAATTCGTCCGGGTTCTACAGGTCGTTTTCTTTTGCCCACCAGGTTATAACCATTGTGTTCAATGCCCACTCGTGGTATGCGCTCCAATCCTATCTTGCGCAGGGTCTCGATAAATGTGTCGATTGCTTGCCGGTGCCAAATAACCGCACCATCGGGAAACGTCACGCGTAGACCTTTGGTCGTGTTGACGACATGTTTTGTTGGTTCGTGGGGCAGTTGTGGTTGAGAGGTTTGTTCGCTCTTAATAGGAGTGCTATTGCGAGGAGAGTGAGCGCCGTCGCCTGATGTCGGGGTGGCGGTGGGCCACGATGGCTCTCCGGTGCCGCTTGGCTTAGAGGTGGGTAGTGGCGGTAACGGCTCAAATATAATCTGAATTTTCTCGCCGGGCTGCTTGACAATTCTTACCGAAACGGTAGCCTCAACGTCGCCCACAAACTTCTCGGCGGCTTGCCGGAACTCCTCGGTGCGTTGGTCAATAATGTGTTGCTCAAGTTCGTCAATGCGTTTGCGCAGGTCCTCGCCAACCGTGAGCCCTTGCCGCGAGAGGCGGTCGCGAATTTCGTATAATTCCTGTAGTTTTCCCATGATGATAATATAAATGGTTAAACATCAATAATATTTCAAGCAAAGGTACAAAAATTATTCAATAACTGCGATAACATTTGAAAAAATGTTTGATGTAACTTTGCAAAAAAATGAATTATTATGGTATACGGATACATTAGAGTGAGCAGCGACAAGCAGACGGTTGAGAACCAACGTTTTGAGATTAACAACTTCTGTCAGCGCGAGGGCATGACGGTCGACGGGTGGATTGAGGAGACCATCAGCGGAACCAAGAACTACACCAAGCGGCAGCTCGGCGTCCTGCTCCGGCGCGTCGTCAAGGACGACATCATCATCTGCAGCGAACTCTCGCGCCTCGGCCGCAATCTCTTTATGATTATGGAGATTCTGAACATCTGCATGACCAAGGAATGCCGCGTGTGGACCATCAAGGACAACTACCGCCTGGGCGACGACATCCAGAGCAAAGTCCTCGCTTTCGCTTTCGGCCTCTCCGCCGAAATCGAGCGCAACCTTATCTCCCAACGTACCCGCGAGGCCCTTGCCCGTCTGAGAGCAGAAGGACGCTCATTTAGTAACCCCAAAGGCGTTAGGTATAGGCTTAACCCAGTGTGTGTCAAGCACCATAATAAGATACTTCAATTGCTCCGAAATGGTAAACATAAAACTGAGGTGGCAAAGCGTCTAGGCATTTCTATTGGAACTCTTTATCGCTATCTAATATATGTTGGCATTCATAAGCCAATTAATTCAAAACAAGAGAATTGGCTGCAGAATGGTATATATAATTAGTGACCCGGGAAACAAGGTTTCGACATCGTCATCGGCAACCCCCCGTATGT
>JAFTDD010000066.1 GCA_017454355.1 Muribaculaceae bacterium | reverse complement strand
TGGGGATCTGTCTTGCGAAACATAGTCAAAATCACTCATTACTTTGATTGATACAAAGTTACAAAAAAAATCCAATCCGACACGCATTTTGAACTATTTTTTAACATTACAGTAAAATTAGACTTTTTGCAGTGGACTCAAAATTGGATGAATGGAACAAGATGAGAATTGTCATAATCTCGGAGTCACTCATTCTGCAATCTCGGTGGTAGTCACGTTTGCGTCCTGCGGGACGAATTGAACTTTTTGCCATTGTGGCATCAAATATTTTGCTGAATTCATCGCAGATATAAAAAATTTCAGTAATTTTGTCGTAGGAAAACATAGCGGATTTTGTCGTTTTTTAACTTAATTTCGACCTACAAAATTACGAAAAATCCGCTATTTTCCTAATTTACAACTAATTATTTTTCGTCGAACTCACGTTAAATAATGTTTTGCGTCTATTGTCTTCAATAACGACGTCTATTTTCGTCATTTTTTTATTTTAGACGTGAATTGATGTTGTCATAGACGCGAATAGACGCTAACCAAGAAAATTACCGAACTATTGTGATTAATATACGTCCTAAATGTTAATGAGATATCCAATAACTTTTACTCACTTAAAAATCCTTAAGACATGAAAAAACTATTTTGCCTGCTGGCTCTCGCGTTTGGGTTGACGGCCGCTGCCCAAAGCGATGACGACGCGTTCTTCTTCAAGCGCGCCACGCTGTTGGACTATGTCTCCGAGCAGGAGTGGACGCTCAAGTCGCCGGAGACGATTCGTGACAAAGGCAAACTTCCCGAGGTATTCGGCATTGAGGGCGTGCGCGCCACCGACGGTGGCGAAGCCATTGCGCCTGTCACAATCACGTTTGCTCTCAATCCGGAGACGATGGCGATGCTCGTGATGGTGGCTAACGACAACGACACATGGTACCACCACATCTTCAACTCCGGCATGGACCATATCGTTTATGCTTACGACTTGAGCGAGATGCGCGAGGTGTCGCTCGCGGCTGTTGAGCCCGATGGCACCAAGCGATGGATTTCTATCCCCAATCCTGACGCCTCGGGCGGTCGAGCCACCCACTTTGTTGTTCATCGCCCGATGAGCCTCGCTGAAGATGATCCGCTATTGCTCTACCTCACTCATGATCAGTTTGTGGCTCTCACCGACTTTCTCGGATTGCTTGGCGAGGTGAACTATATCAACGCTATGCCCTACGGTCCGGACTGACTTACGCTGCTTCGGAGCCCGAATGAAAGATAGAGGATGTTCCAATTGGCTCATCCTTATATGCAAAATAACAGATAATGATTGAAATTTTTTTATCTGTTTTGATATTTGGATTAAAAGTCGTAAAATTTGCATAAATTTTAAAACTATAGACAAGTAAGAGAAATACTTTTTTTACTACATATTATACTTAAGCGTTTGCTATTTATTGTCCAAAACTTGGCCGTTAAAGATTAACCAATTGCGAATAAGTTCAAGCGCCTGCGCACGGCGTGGGCGAACTTATCAAATTGGTGGGTCAAGGCCAAGTACCCGGGACAGGTGGCAGACAAAGCGGCATGGCCGCTTTGCACACCACTCTTTCGTTAGTGGCGCCGGTGAGGGCCGGCGCGTGGGCGCGCGGCATGGCCAACGGTTGGCGGTGGGGCGCAGGAGGGCCGGCGCGAGGGCGCGCGGCATGGCCAACGGTTGGCGGTGGGGGGTGAGACTTTGTCTCGCAATACACGACCGGGGGGGTGGGGTGGCGGGTTACTTGAGGTGGTTGATGGCTTCGTTGAGGAGGCCTTTGAGGAAGTCGTCGTCGGTGCACTTTTGCAGATCTTTGATGCTCTTGCGGCACAGGGAGCGCTCACCGTCGGAGAGCTGGGCGTCTTGGGCTGTCTTGCAAAGTTTGAGTATCGCTGTGGCGTAAGAGGTGGCGGAACTGCTGCCGCGTGAGGCGGCGCGCTTGAAGGCGTTGCGGTAGTGGTTGAAAGCGGTGAGCCACTCCACGTCATCGCGCGGGTCGTCGATGCTGTCGTCGCCCGGTATTCTCAAAGCGCTCAAACCTTTAAGCCCTTTGAGGTTCCTCAAACTGTCGAGGCCAATAAGCATAGTGCGCACGGTCGTGGTGTCGTCGGCCAGGCTGGCGAGGTCGCCGAGCGATAAGTCCGGCGTGAAAAACTGAATGTTGTTGCGTGAGGCGGTGGGCTTGGGCGCGTAGGTCTTGATGACGCGCCCCTTGATGTCGTCGCCGGCGCCTTGCCACTCCATCACGTAGCAATATCGGTAGTCTGCCGCGTCGTGGTCTTTGTCCAAGACGCTGAGCAGCACGTAGTTGTCGTGTTTGCTCTTGCCGATGACCTCATAGTCGGTTTTGTCGAAAAAGATTGAGTAAGACTGTCGGTCGTCGCCGGCGATGTGTCGCACGTAGTTGTAGGCGCCATCGCGGTCTTTATCAAAGGCGTCGAGCAGACGGTTGACCGCTGTCGCGGCCTTGTCGCCGCTGCGTAGGCGGTAAATCTCTAGCAGTCCCACACGCCTGTCTCCCTCGTTGCTGAAGTTGCAGCGTTGTATGGTGATAGCATCCTCGCTCTTGAGGGCGTCAATCTCGGCCTCGATGTGGCTCTGTGCCGTGACGCAGAGAGTCCACACGGCAGCGGCGATCAGGAAGAATAACTGTTTCATAGCCATTTATAAGGATAAAATGATGTTACTTTTATTATTGGCAGGGGAGTGACACGTTCACCCATCCGGCTTGCTGCATGGGGTCGTTTTGTCGCACCTGGATGAGTTGCCGCTCGAGTTCGATTTGTTCGGCGATATATTCGCTCTCGGCGAGTTCGAGCGTGGCGACGGTGCGCGCGACCTCGGCGCTGTCGTCATGTGACATTGTCGTGGCCGCGTGGTGGAAGTGTTGGGTGGCGGCGCGGGAACGGGGCTTGGGCCTGACTTTTGGAGCGCTCTGTTCCACGGGTCGCTCGGCCGGTAAAGCCTGTCGCTCAATGTCGGATACGGTGTCGATGGGCTGAGAGATTGCGATTGGCGCCTGCTGTAGGCCGGCGGTTGTTGACCGTGATGTGAGCAGCATTGTTGCCGATGCAATCGACGCGGCAACAATGGCTGCGGCCGCCGCGCGCCACCACCAGGCCCGTCGACGCGCCGGTGCCGTGGCTTCGGTTTTTAACGGCATGCCTTCGTCAAAGAAGGCAAACATCCGTTGGTAGGGTCTTAAACTGTCGTCAACGTCGTGGTCGTGTAGCCACCGGCCGAGGTATCGTTCCTCGTCCAGTGTGCTCTCGCCGTCCATGAACCGTTGGATAAGTTCCTCGATGTGTTTTCGCTCGTTATCCATAGTCTTATTTCTCATTATCCTGTTGATATTGTGCTAATAACCACTTGCGCGCCCTTGACAGCAGCACTCTTGCCGAGGTGGTGCCGATGCCCAGTAGGGCGGCAATCTCGTCATAACTGCGTCCCTCCACCTGCCTCATGATCAGCACTTGGTGCTGGCGTTGTGGCAGTTGTGCCAGGCGGTGCAGCAGTTGTTGTTTTTCTTGCTTGCCGATGAGTTCCACATCGGCGTCATTGTCGACAATCGGCAGTTCGGCAGAGGCTTGGTCGAGGCTCAACAACTGTTTGCGCCGTGTCGCGTCGATAGCCAGATGTCGCGCGATGACGTTCACCAGGGCGTCTATGGAGCGGTAGCCGTCGAGTTCGTGGCGCATTGCCCATAGTTTGAGGAGGGTATCCTGGGCAACATCATCGGCGCCATCGGCGTCGATGCCTACCGACAGCGCGGTGCGATAGGACCGTTGGCGCCATCGTTTGGCCTGTTGCTCGAATTGCTCTTTGTCCATGCTGATAGTCGTTCGTCTTTATCATAATAACGAAAGAGCGCGCGAAATGTAAACGCTGTTCGGGAAAAAGTTTTGATTGTGGAGGGCCGGCGCGTGGGCGCGCGGCATGGCCAACCGAGGACCGGCGGTGGCCGTTAAGACCTCGCGTTCGGTTCAAGATTTTGAGATTTCGGTAAAAAACGGCTGAAAAGATTTTGAGATTTTGGTAAAAAACGGCTGAAAAGATTTTGAGATTTCGGTAAAAATGAGTATTTTTGCGGTCAAATAATAAGATGGTGATATGTCAGAAACAAGGATTTTCAAGCGCAAGGTCTATGACCGCATGTTGCAGTGGAAACGTGAGCGAGATGGCAAAACGGCTCTGCTGGTAAAAGGTGCGCGGCGTGTCGGCAAGTCCACTATAGTTGAAGAGTTTGCCCGCAATGAGTACGATACCTACTTGTTAATTGATTTTTCAACCGCAACAAGTGAGGTAATGTCATTGTTTAATGACATGATGGATCTTGACTTCATTTTCCTTCGTTTGCAGGCGTTATATAATGTTGTGTTGCGTGAGCGTCGCTCGGTTATTGTTTTTGACGAGGTGCAGCGTTGCCCGATGGCACGTCAGGCTATCAAACATTTGGTTAAGGATCACCGTTACGACTACATAGAGACCGGCTCGCTTATTTCCATCCGAAAGAATACAGCGGGCATCATCATTCCGAGTGAAGAGACGCGGATTGAGATGTATCCTATGGACTATGAGGAGTTCCGTTGGGCTTTGGGCGACACTGTCGGCATGTCGCTGCTCAAGCAGTTTCTTGAGCGTCGCATGCCTCTGGGACCGGCGTTACGCACTGCGATGCGTGATTTCCGTCTCTATATGTTGATTGGGGGTATGCCTCAAGCCGTCAATGAGTATCTTGACACTAACAATCTGAGTCTTGTTGATGCTGTCAAGCGAGAGATAATAGACCTCTACTACGATGACTTTCTCAAAATAGACCCTACCGGGCGAGCTTCAAAACTGTTTGTGTCAATTCCATCTCGCCTCAGCACTAATGCTTCTCGCTTCAAAGTGGGCAGTGTGCTCAATGATAGCGAGCGCCGCAATCTAACTGATGTGCTGCAAGCGATGTCGGAGAGTATGGTTGTGAACTTTGCTTATCATGCCAACGACCCAAACGTAGGCCTGAGTTTGAACATTGACTATGACCGGTATAAAATGTTTATAGGTGATACAGGGCTTTTTATCACGTTGGCATTTCGCGATAAAGATGTCACTGAGAACATAATTTACCGGAAATTGTTGTCTGATAAACTTTCGGCAAATCTTGGCTACGTCTATGAGAATGTTGTGTCCCAGATGCTCATCGCTACGGGCAACAAATTGTTCTACCACGCTTGGCCCACGGAAAAAGGGAATCATTCCTATGAAATTGATTTTTTACTTTCCAGAGGAGATAAACTTTGGCCGTTGGAAGTTAAGTCATCCGGTTACAACGCCCATGCCTCGCTTGACGCGTTCTGTCGGAAATATTCAGGTCGTGTTACCAATCGTTACCTTGTTTACACTAAAGATTTTGCCACTGATGGCTCCACGACGCTTCTCCCTGTGCCGATGACCCAATTCTTGTGATTGCTATGAGAAGATGGTATTCAATATTAGTTTGCTTTACAAAAAGGTCGCGAAGGGGACATAATCAACGTTGGTTGCAGACTATCACTTATCATCGCGACAAGGGGTGGCGGTCGCAGAGGGGGCAGAGGCCTTTGACGACGTACTCGGCCTCGAGTGGGCGGAAGCCGGCGGGTAGGGGCACCTCGGGTATGGGCACATCGGTGAGGCAGAAGGTGCGGTGACAGTTGGTGCATGTGACGTGGACGTGTCCGCCGCAGTGGCGCGTGTCGGCCATGGGGCAGACGCAGTACTTCTGTGAGCCGCTGCCGTCGTCGATGTCGTGGAGCAGGTGGGCCTCGACAAGGAGAGTGAGGGTGCGGAAGAGGGTTGAACGATCTACGGTGGGTAACGCTTGCTCGAGGTCGGCCAGACTGAACGCGTCAGTGAATCGTTGCCTCACCTCGCGCCATATCAATAGCCTCACTGCAGTAACCCTTATGCCCGCTTGCTGTAAGGTCTTCTCGTCGTCATTTAAAGTCATAGTTGTTAACGTCTGTTAAATATTACATTCGTGTTAAACCAAAGTTCGGTTCTATAGTCAAAAGGGTGTAATAACGCTTCAAACAATAGTAACACTGACTTATTCGTAATAAAACAATCTTTTGGAAATCGCGCCTGTCATGCTGCCGACAGCACATCGGGCTGCAACAAGATACGCCTCGCTCCGCTATTGGGAGCGGGGCTATTTTGTTTTGCTGTAGCATGACAATTCCTTGCGTGCCGTCGTGTGCCAGTCGAACGATGGCGGCAGTGGTGGGGCAGCAGCCTCGCCGCGCAGTAGCCGTGCCGCAAGGCGCGCCATACTGGAGGGAATATCACCGTCGACGTCTACACACCACTCGTCGCCGACGACCTCCGCACAGCCGCCCACGCGTGTAGCCACCACCGCCGTGCCGCAAGAGAGCGCTTCCACCGCAACCAGCGGCAACCCTTCCATGATGCTGGGCAGCACCAGCAGGTTGGCGCAACTCATCAGGCGCGGCATATCGCCGGGGTCAACGGCTCCCCACATTCGCCAGTCGAGCGGTGTGGCCGCGAGGCGTCGGTGCAGTTCGCCGTATAAAGGGCCGTCGCCCACGACCCATAGCGTGACCGTGATGCCGGCCTCCTGCTCTATTTTTGCGGCAATCTCCGGTAGCAACATCACATTTTTTCCCTCAACGAGTCGTCCGGCAAATGCCACGACACGTTGCCCGGGATGTAGGCCCATTTGGCGGCGCCATTGCGTCAGTTGCTCGTTGTCATAGCTGTGGAAGTCCGGCGTGGCGCCGTTGTGCAGGGTCATCGTGCGGCATGCCGGGCACAAGGCGCGCGCCACACTTGCCATGGCGTCGCTCACGGTGAAGTTGCACGTTGCCTCGGCGAGCATGTCGGCCGTAAGGCGTTTGACCATCGCGTCGTGCCAGGGGTCGGTGTTAATGCTCGAGCCGTGCCACGTCACGAAGAGTCGGGCGCCGCTGTATTTTGCCGCCTCACTGGCGGCGACTGCAGGCAGCAGGTCGTGTGCGCTTAAGATGTCATAGTTTGACAATTTTGGCGCCACCACTTTGCGGCAGTAGCGGATGTAGTCGAGCGGTTCGCGGCCCAAGCGGTGCCGCACGGCATCCAAGAGAGAGCGGTCGTGTCCAATGACGTGAAGAGTCTCGCCGTCGACAGAGAGAGAGAGGCCGTCGTCGCCTGCCGCGCTCTTCTGTCGGGCAAGGTAGCGCTTGAGACGGTTGGCGCCCAGTTGCAGCATAAAGACGTCGAGCGTCCATCCCTCGGGAAGAATCTCCCGGAGATGCCTCACTCTGTTCATCACCGCGTTGAACACGCCGTAGCGCGCCTGAACGCGTCCCTCGAAAATTACAGCAATCCGCGCCATCTTGTTTAGCAATAGAACTCTTAGAAGTCTAAGAAATCTTAGAGATATTAGAAACTTGGCTTTTAATAGTTCTTGTTGAGGCGGCTGCCGGGGAAGTAGTGGGCGAGGATTTTGTCGTAGGGGATGCCTTGAGCGCCCATCACGGCGGCACCGATTTGGCAGAGGCCCACGCCGTGTCCCCAGCCGGCACCGTGCAGCGTGAAGGTCGTGGGGTAGCCCTCGGCGTCGGGGTCGCCGTACTCGACGACAAAGGCCGAACTGTAGAGGCAACTTTCGCTCAAGGCGTAACGGATGGCGAGTTCCTTGCCGATGACGCGCGTTGACTTCTCGCCAACGACGCGCAACTTCCATAGGCGCCCCGATGTGCCACGCGCCACCGGCTCGAGGGCGCGGATGCGGCCGAAGTCGATGCCGGTGCGGCGTCGGAGCAGGTCGGCCAGTTCGGCCGCGGTGTATCTCACCGTCCAGCGGTAGAAGTCGGTGGTCTCCCGGTCGTAGTCGTTGAGCACCTGTGAGAGGATGGCTGGGTCGTGGGTGTTGCAATAGGCCGGCGGCGCACTCAAGATCCACCGGCGCGCGTTGTCTTCGATTGTCAGGTCGGGGAAGTGTGTGGCGTCCGGAGAGTCGGCGCGCGCCACGAGGTAGTGCTTGTGCTCTGGCTGCCAGCAGTATTCAAACTGCTCCATCACTCCGCCGCACGACTTGGAGAAGCGCGCGTCACACAGGTCGCCGTTCTCGTCGATGAGCACTTGGCCGCGCGTGGCGTCGATGGCCTCGCTCACTGCCTGTGTGCTGGCTCGCGTGATGCCTTGATAGCGCTGGCAGTGGTCGTCGGCGCATACGTCAAAATTCTCGTGGTCGTCGTGGTCCCACCAGCGGAGGCCTTCATCATCGGCGGGTTCAGTCCCTCCTTCTTCAGGAGGGGGTGGGGGGAGGACTTGCATCTGCGCCAACAGCCAACTGCGCGAGATTACCGCGTGTGCTTTCAGCAACTCAATCGATGAGGTGGCACTCATCTCGCTGCTGATGACGCTCTTGAGGTAGTCCTCAACGTGGATGATATTGATAGCGGTCACCTCGCCGTCGCGCTCGCTAATCACTTGTAGGCCGCCTTGGAAAGTTTGGTCCTCGTTGCGCTTCCAGTGGAAACTCACTCCGATGGTCACATCACGCAGGGTGAAAGACGAGTTGTTGTCAACCGGCAGCAAGAGTATCATGTCCTTCGCCTTGCCGCCATCGAGGCTGACGCCGCCCGGCGCGGCCGTCAGGCGCACGTCGCAGAACTCGTAGTACAGCCCGTCGTTATCGATATAGCGGCCGTTGACGCGCACTCGGATTTCCGGTCGGCTCATGATGCCCACCCGCACGCGCGGCGCGGCAATCACATTGTCGATATAGTCTTGTGGTCCCATATTGTTTGTTGTTAGTTGTTCTTTACTCAAAACGTGCCGGCATAGTAACTTCTTGTTATCATATAGCAAACGGAGTACACATCATCCGGTTGTACCTGTTCGCTTGGGTCAAAAACGTTATTCATAATGAGTAACTATTGTTGTCTGCCATAATCAGATTCTTTATTGCAAAGGTACGATTTTTTTCAGTACAAACAAATTTTTTATGATAGATTGGAACTCATCACAAATGGAGGCACTTGAGATTTCACAGGGCGGAGATTTCGGCGTAGGCTTGGCGAAGTTGGTCGGCGGTGACGGCGTCGAAGTCTTCGCGGCGCGGTAGTGTCACCAGTCCCATCAGGTCTATTACGCCGGGCGACCAAAGCAACTGTCCGGGGCCGGTGCCGAAACACGAGGGGCGGTGCCGCCGGCGTGGCACGATTACGACCACGGGTTCGCTCTCGCCAGTCGGTATCCATGCCATCGCGTTGAGCATCGGCTCGGCGGTCTTGTCGTTGTTTGGCAAGTTGTGAATTGCGTCGGTGACCCGTTGTGCCTGGTTCTCGCCGCCCGTAATCACGAGGCATGGCAACGGCAGCAGCGTGTCGCTGCGCAGCGTGCCCGTTTCCTCCAGAGCGGCCAGGCCAAGGCCAGGCCCTACATTGTCGCGGGTTGCGGCCAGGCCAAGGCCAGGCCCTACGTGGGGGAAGGGGAGAGAGCCCAGCGGCACCTTGGCCAGCGGCATCGCTTGCAGGTGTAGATGCCACGGGATGGAGGCGCCGCAGCGCGGTCCGTTGTAGGTAATGACATAGCCCGGCAACTCACGCGTGAGTTGCAGCATATCGACAATCACGCCGGTGGTGAGGCTCTGTGGCTCGTGTCGCTCACTGACGATGGTGTAGTGTCCCTCCACAATCGGATAAGGATTGACGAGCACTTGCCAACCTCCTCCATGTTGCCAAGTGACGGGGCGCTGCTCTGGCGGCCGGTTGTGTGGGCATAGCATGCAGTGGTCCGGCGAGCCGTCGCGATGGGCGGCCTCCATAGTGACGCGCGCGGTGGTGGAAATGATGCGCGCGGGGTTGTCGCGCACGATGAGTGTGTGGCCGTCCACGTCAAGGCGCCGCTCGCCTTGAGAGCACATTCGCTCCACGCGTCCGGCAAACTCCGGCCATTGCCGGAGTTGTTCCTCCATCAGCCGTTCGATTTCCTCCTTCAATCTACCCATAATCATAGAAATTTTGTCGCTATCGCAAAGGTAAGAAAAAAGTTATAATCAGCCAAAAGGTGGCGAAAAAATGTCGTTTTGGCTGATTATAATTTTATATTTATCCAAAACGGGGCACTTGAGGGGCGTTTTGGCAGATTATAACTGATTTGAGGCGAAAATTTGGTTGTTTGAATATTTTGTTTTAAATTTGCAATCATCATATATAAATTCCTTAACCTGTGCGTCATGAAACGACTGATAATTACTTTGACAACCGCTTTAACCATGCTGACTATGAGTGCATTTGACTCTATGCCCGCGGGCGAACTGCGTTCGCTCACGTTCCGCGTATCCGGCGGAATGATGCCGTTTGACCACGAATATCTCCACCTGCGGATTGACAGTGACGGTGTGCGCCGCCTTACCGTGAACGGCACCTCTCCCGGCGAGGAAATCACGTTTGAGGTGGCCGACAGCGTCTTCACGCGTTGTCGTGACATTATCGAGCAGACCGGCCTCTACAAGGCCAAAGGTTACTACAAATCCGAATTTATTATCCACGATGCTCCGTCCAACAATTTTTCGGCCAAAATCGTTAACCCGGCCACCGGCAAATATGTCTATATTGAGGCCTCCGGCTTCTATCCCCGCGAGATCAGCAAGGGCATCAACGCCGTGTGTGACTACCTACATCCTCTTGTGGGCGACCGCAAGGCGATGGGGCACCTCGACCGCGTCAAGGATGCCGATGTGCCGTCAGACCTCGTATTCACCGACGGCTCGTTTGCCTATGCCGTTGCCGGAGGCGACATCGCTGACCTCTATCGCCACTGTAGCGCAATGCTCGGCGAGGAGGATTTCCACGAGCCCTCATGGAGTTCGCAGTATAGCAAAGACAACAACGGTGACTATTATCTTGTCGTGCATTGCTATAGCAAGGAGTTCCACTCGGTATTCGTGCCGGAGAGGATTAACCCGGCGGATCCTATCCTGCCGCTGATGCAGGGACGATATTCCGCCCCCGACGGCCGCTTGTGGCTCATCACGCGCGACGGAATGCTCAAGCACGGTGAGCAAGAAGCCGGTACACCCGTCAAATTCCTCCCTGCCGAGGCGGGGATGACCGGCAAAATAGTGGAGATGGATGGTGTTGTCTATCGCCTGATGCTCACTGATGACGGCTTGAACCTCTACCGCCGCACGAAGCGGGGCAAGTATGCCGCCGAGCCACTGCGCCTGATGATGGACGTGAGCGCCGACAACGAGGCCGGAGTGCCCGGGCGCTGGCATGTGGCCGCGCTATATCCGTTGCAACACGCCACGCTGGCGCTGCTGCCGCGCGATGTGCTCAATATCCTCGTGTGTGAGGCAGACGCCCGCGCCACGTCCACCTTCCGAGACGACGAGACGCGGCAATACTTCCTCTCCAAGAGTTGGTATAAGCCCGATCGCCTCGAGCGTCGCAACTTCGCGACGTCCGACACTGAGCAGGTCAACGCCCGTGCCGCCTATTTCTTCTTCAGCAAGCCCAACGGCGAAGGGTACCCCTACGAGTGAGCAATCCTCACTGGGAGTAGGAAGAAATAAGGTCAATAAAGACAAATCTTATACAATTCAAGTTCCCGTAAGTAATAAACGTTGTGAATATCAGCGTTTTGTAGGGACATAATTTATTGTGTCCGCTTATGCGGCATAGGGACACAATAAATTGTGTCCCTACATTTTTATTGTTTACTGCTTGGTAATCAATGAGTTCTGTTTCAGAAACGAGAGTTGTTCAAGTTGTCTTCATTGTTGATTGATGGATCGCAGGGCGAAGAGCAGGGCGTCGAGGTGTGCGCCGGTGGTGGCCCAACTGGTGACGAAGCGGTAGATGGCGTTGTTGTCATCGATGCGTTCCCAAAGTTCGAACGCGATTTTGTTGGCCAATTTTGCCGCCTGCTCATCGCTCAGCACGACGAACTGTTGATTTGTGTCACTATCCAGCACCTGCAAGCCGGCGTATTGCATCATTTTGCGCAGGTTCATGGCCATCTCGACTGCTTGGATTCCAATGCGCAGGTAAAGCCCATCGGCGAACAGGCGGTCGAATTGCACACCGACCAGGCGGCTCTTGGCCAAAAGCGCGCCGCGGCGCTTGATGTGGGTGAAGAAGCCTCTCGGCTCGTCGCCGGCGGGAAACACCACCGCCTCGCCACACAGCGCGCCACACTTCGTGCCGCCGATGTAGAACACATCGCAGTGGGCGGCCAGCCACGCCATGTCGTAGTCGCAACTTTCGGCCGCCAGGCCGTAGGCCAGCCGTGCTCCGTCCACATATAGTTTCACACTGTGGCGCCGGCACACGTTGTAAATCGCCTCGATTTCCGCCGCTTGATAGGTTGTGCCAAGTTCGGTCGGCACGGTAATATATACCACGCCCGGAGCCACCATGTGGGTGCGGTTCGGGTCGGCCTCGTGTGCGGCCAAGAGTTTCTCAAGGTCAAAGGCGCGCATCTTGCCGTGCTCGTGAGGCAGAGTGAGTATTTTGTGGCCGGTGGCCTCCACGGCGCCGGCCTCGTGCACGTTGATGTGGGCTGTCTCCACTGCCACGACACCTTCTCCCGGTGCCAATATCGCGTCAAGCGTTACGGCGTTGGTTTGCGTGCCGCCGGCGAGGAAGTAAACGCTTGCCTTTGGTCGACAACACTCGCGGCGTATGCGCTCTCTCGCGCTCTCGCTCCAGCGGTCGTCGCCGTAACTGGCACTCATCTCACGGTTGGTGTCAATCAGGTGTTGCAGCACCTCGGGACACGCCCCGTTGTTGTAGTCGCTCTCGAATGAGACTTTCATTAATTTTGGTCTTTTTGTGTGGATAATAGTTTGGTCTTTTCAAATCTCATTGAACACGACACGTGCTCTGAGGTGGGTCGTGCCTTCGGCGTCGTCAAGTTGCGCTTTGACGTCGTTCGCCTCACTCTCGTCAAGTTTCACGTGCAAGTTGGTGCCGTAGCGTGTCTCGCTGGTGAAAGCCAACTCCAGGCGATGGACGTCGTGCTTGTCGTGGAAGGACAAGTCGAACTGGTTCATCAGTAGTTCCACATACCGCACTGTGTTCATGTGGCGGTAGAAGTCGCAGTCGGTGTAACTCACGAGGTGCATAGTCTCGCGCGTAGGGGCTGTGATGGGGCGCAGGCGGCTCTGCGGCGCGATAGGGCAGGGCCGGTCGGTGACATTGGCGCTGATATACTCGAGTTGGCTGATGTCGACGCTCGTGCGGGCGCGCATGTCGAGCACCATCCAGATGGTGCGCGCGTAACCCAGCGTGCGGCCTGTCGCCGCGTCGGCAATCTCCATGCAGCGTTGCGAGTAGTGGCGGTTGTAGTTCTCGATCCAGGTCGTGAGCCGATAGTCGGTATCTACCGCCGGCCATTCTTCCATCTCAAGA
Organism: Muribaculaceae bacterium; assembly: GCA_017454355.1. GTDB lineage: Bacteria > Bacteroidota > Bacteroidia > Bacteroidales > Muribaculaceae > Sodaliphilus. The sequence continues at coordinate 4,776 of JAFTDD010000066.1, read as the reverse complement.
GTCAGACGTGACAACACCCATCCCCGGCCGTTCTCAATCAGATGGCGGTAACCCACGCCCCACGAGTTGGCATGCAGAGTGGCAACCTCGATAATGCGGCTGACAAGCAATGGCACCGGCATTCGCCGTCGCGGGTCACATTCGCCGGCGCTCATATAAAAGGTTTTAGAAAATTCTTTCTCCATTATAGAGTAATCAGTAATTGGTTATCGGTAATTAGTGTAACTTAGAATGCTATTTACAACGGGGCGTTTGGGGTTAGCATGACGTCGAGCAGCGTGATTGCCGCCATCGCCTCCACCACAGGCACCGCGCGCGGCACCACACACGGGTCGTGCCGGCCGCGTGGCTCAAGGGTGATTGCATTGCCGTCGCGGTCCACTGTTTCAAGCGGACGCATCAGTGTCGGCACCGGCTTGAAGGCAACGTGCAGCACGATGTCCGCACCATTGCTGATGCCGCCTTGTATGCCGCCGCTGTGGTTGGTCGCTGTGGAGATGCGTCCTTGCCCGTCGCCGACAAATTTGTCGACCACTTCGCTGCCACGCGCGGCGGCGAGCGAGAAGCCGTCGCCAATTTCCACGCCTTTCACCGCCGGAATGCTCATCATTGCCGCGGCAAGTTCCGCGCTCAGTTTGCCGAACACCGGGTTGCCCACTCCGGCTGGGACGCCGCATGCCACCAGTGTCACCACGCCGCCCAGCGTGTCGCCCTCGGCGCGCGCCGTAGCAATGGCCTCGGCCATTTGTGCCGCAACGGTGGAGTCAGGGCATCGCACGTCGTTGCTGTCGATTGCCGACAAGTCGAGCGACTGATAGGGCGCGTCGCAAGTGATGCCACCAATTGCCGAAGCGTAGGCCACGATGGAGACGCCGCGCCGTGAGAGCACTTGTGCGGCGATGCCGCCGGCAACCATCCGCGCCGCCGTCTCGCGTGCGCTCGCGCGCCCGCCGCCGCGAGCGTCGCGGATGCCGTAGCGCCGCTCCCAGGTGTAGTCCGCATGGTTGGGGCGGTAGCTGGTGGCTATCGAGGCATAGTCGCCGCTGTGGTGGCCGGTGTTGCGGATTATGTAGCCGATGGGCGTGCCCAGTGTGACGCCGTCAAGCAGTCCCGAGAGGATTTCCACCTCGTCGGCCTCGGCGCGTTGAGTTGTGAGTGCCGACTGCCCCGGACGGCGACGAGCCACGTAACGCTGCAGCGCCTCCACGTCGATTGCCTCGCGTGGCGGCACGCCGTCAATAACGCCGCCGATGGCCGGTCCGTGAGACTCGCCGAATGTTGTAACGCGATAGTTATGTCCAAACGTATTCATTTTATGCTATTGTTGTCAATTTCTGTCAAGTCAGCCACCGTTGCGCCCACATAGTTAATCAAGTCGCCCGGCGACAGTCGCACTTGCACACCCCGTTGGCCGGCGCTGACGCAGATTGCGTCCCACAACTCGCACGTCTCGTCGATAAACGTGGGCAGCGGTTTCTTCATGCCGATAGGGGAGCACCCGCCGCGTATATAGCCCGTGGTGGGCAGCAGTTCGCGCTGGTGTAGCATCTCCACTTTTTTGTTGCCGCTTGCTGTGGCGGCTTTCTTCAAGTCGACCGTTGTGCCGCCTGGCACGACACACACCAGCAGGCCGGTGCGGTCGCCGCGCAGTACCAGCGTCTTGAACACCGTGGCCGCGTCCAACCCGAGTTGCTGTGCCACGTGCTCCACGCTCAAGTCGCTCTCGTCAACCTCGTAGGTCAACGTCTCATAGGCGATACCGGCGGCGTCCAACAAGCGGCACACATTGGTTTTTATACTTTTTTTCATCTTTTTCTCGCTTTTAACGACAAAAGTACGAAAAAAACACGTTATATTTGCAAACTGATTTTGTTTTTATGATGAGAAATATAATTCTTACAACAGTCTTGTGCTTATTAGCCATTGTGGCTGTAAAGGCAGATGAGCCCACCGTCAACGCCGGCAACCTGGCGTTGGTGGTGTCGCAGATTGAGTTGCGGCCTCATCGCGACGCTGTCATTATCACTGACCGCATTATGCAGGCTCTTGCCACGCGCCCCGAGTCCTATCGCGAGGTGCTCGCTTGGGCTGACAGCCATCTGGCTGACCCCACCGACAGCCTCTATAGTGATGAACTGTATCTGACTATTTTGGAGCGCGCCTTGCGCGACAGCGTGCTCACTCCTGCCGAGAAACTGCGGCCGCGGCTGATGGCCGAGGCGCTCGCCAAGAACCGTGTTGGCTCGCGCGCCGCCACCATCGACTATGTGCTGCCCGACGGTTCGCGGCACACTACGGCCGAACTGGCCGGCCGTCACGTCTTGCTGCTCTTCAATGACCCGGACTGTGACGCTTGTGCCCGTGTCAAGCAACGCATCGCCGACAATGACACCATCAAAGCGCTCGTCGGCGGCGGGCGCCTCGCCGTGCTGGCCATTTATAGCGGCGACAACGAGCGCGTGTGGCGCATGACGCATTATCCCGAGCCAATCATCGACGGCTGGAACAAGTCGATGAGCGTCGTTAATGATGATCTCTATTACCTGCCGTCGCAGCCGCTGATGTACCTTATCGCGCCGGACGGTACCGTGCTAATCAAGAATGAGCCCAGCCTGCGGCGCCTGATGCGGGTAATGCTGTCGGACGCGCGACCGTAGCAGCACCCAGTCGGTGGAGCCCTTGTCCACCCGTGTTGCCTCGGCGGCGCGGTGTCCCACCAGCCACACCACCACTCCATCAATCTCAAGCAGCCACGCCAGCCGCTTCTGTGCGCTTGTGAATTGCTGAGCCACCATCAGGTCGCTCAGCAGTTTGGTGCCGTGCAGTCCGAAGGGGCGCATCCGGTCGCCCTCGCGCCAGTGGCGCAGCACCACGCGGCGCGCGCCGTCAAGCAGTGCGGCCGGCACCGCCACCGTGTCGCGCCCGTTGACAGATGTTGCCTCAAACGGTTCGCTTTTTCTCCAGATCTCAACCTTTTGTTGAAATGCGGCGCTGCCGATTTCGTGCTCTTCATACGCGGCGTTTTTAAGCAGCCTACTCTCCACGCACTCAATGAAATCACGCTCCACTGTTATAGTTAAAGTAGAACTTGAATAGGACGCGCCTGTCGAGCGTGATTTTATTGCTGTCATAACCTCGTCGGCAAGGTCCATCCCGAAGCCTTCGCTCTTCAATATTTCCTTGAGCAGCATCGGGCAGTTGGCATACTCAAGCAGGCGTTGAGTGTCGATGCGGCGCACCGGCGCACCCTCCACGCTGCAATGTGAGGTGAGACCGGAGATGACGTTGGCTACTAACTCGTGATATAAATCAGTGCCCTGGGTGATGCGCGCGATTGAGTCTAACAGACGTTGAGTGGCATCTGCAAACTGCGATTCCAGTGCCGGCATCACGACGTTGCGAATGCGGTTGCGCCGGTACTTGTTCTCGAGGTTGCTGCTGTCGGTGACGAAGTCCTGCTTGATGGAGTCCAGATAGCGCAGCACGTCGGCGCGCCTTACAGCGAGTAGCGGTCTGACCACGCGTCCGTTCACGGGCCTCATGCCGACCAGTCCTTGCAGTCCGGTGCCGCGCAGCATATTAAGCAGCACAGTCTCCACTTGGTCGTCGGCATGATGAGCGACGGCAATGACTTCGCACTTCTGTTTGCGCCTCACTCTTTCCAACCAAGCGTAACGCAATTCGCGTGCTGCCATCTCAATGCTCATGCTGCGAGCCGCTGCGGCTTCCCGAACGCGCAGCCGTGTCACAATTAGCGGCACGGCGAGCCGGTCGCACAATCTCTCGACGAATTGTTGGTCACGGTCGCTCTCCATGCCGCGCAAGCCATGGTTGGCGTGAGCCGCTACCACCGGTACGTTCATTTCGAGCAATAGGCGCAGCAGTGCCACGCTGTCGGCGCCGCCGCTCACCGCGACGAGGGCGCGGCCTCCATCAGGAAGTAGGTTGTTTGCCTTGCAAAACCTTTCGATTTGGGCAACAAAACAGTCCATGACAAGCAGATGTTACAAACAAATGTATAAAATTCTAAATAATTGTTAATATATTTGCCAGTTTCGGTCAACTATATTACTTTTGCACTGTGTGTGTGTGTTTTTCATGGTATTAGATTTAAAATTTGCAGGGGATGTCGGGAGACATCCCCTGCATGCTTTTATTTGTCAATCAGATGGTTATAGTTCATTTGCGATGCAATTTAGGGGCTGTTTTTACCCTGTATTTGCAGTCTATTTTGCCTTTTGCGATGTTCAACAGTTTGTTGCGAATCATCACCTTGCGATAGCCCTCAACGTGGTCGGTGAAAAGAGTTTTGTTCAGGTGGTCACACTCGTGTTGAATCACGCGTGCCAAGTAACCCTCGATATCTTTCTCATGAATCACCCAATTCTCGTCGGCATAGCGGATGTGGATGCGCTCATAACGCTTCACGTTCTCGTGGATGTCGGGGATGCTCAGGCAGCCCTCCTCGCGAGTGACAGGCTCGACGCTCTCGTCGACGGTAATTTCGGGATTAATAAGCACTATGTTGACGCCGGCGAGTTCGGGAAGGTCATCCTTGAGGACATCCACGTCGATATAGACTAGACGGGCGCTGACGCCCACCTGCGGCGCGGCGATGCCGATGCCGTCGGTGGCGTACATCGTCTCTTTCATGTTTTGGATCAGTTTGTCAAGATCCGGAAAGTCCGGAGTCACTGTTTTTGTCTCGGTGCGCAGCACCGGGTGTCCGTACAAATAAATCGGCAGTACCATTATTTCGTTTTTCGTTTTTCGTTT
>JAFTDD010000065.1 GCA_017454355.1 Muribaculaceae bacterium | reverse complement strand
CCCCGGCGCCGCCCCGGTTGGCCATGGCGCGCCCCCCGGCGCCGCCCCGGTTGGCCATGGCGCGCCCCCCGGCGCCGCCCCAAGAGGCCTCGCGTGCAGTGCTCGCCTGCGGCTCAATCCTCGCCGACGTCGCCGCCACCGTTACCGACGCCGACATCTACAGCCTTGTCTTTGTCAAACCCCTTGACCGCGAGGCCCTCGCGCGCCTTGCGGCGACATACAGCGACATCACCGTCATCGAGGAGCACCAGATGAGTGCCGGCGCCGGCTCGGCAGTCGTTGAAGCACTCAGCGACCTCTACGCCGCCGGCACTCTGCCGCAGATGCCGCGCGTTCACCGCGTCGCAATCCCCGACGCCTTCTGCCACACAGCCGGCTCGCAGCAATACCTCCGACACCTGATGGGCCTCACATTATAAATGATAAATGTTTCGTCTTGCGAGACGAAGTCTCGTAAAATAACAATGAAAAAACTCATTTCAATCGTCATACCCTGCTACAACGAACAGGACAACGTCGTGGCCATTGCCACCGCCGTCGAGGATGAACTCACGCGCTGCCTCGATGCCGACCGCTACGACTTCGAGATCATCTTTATCGACAACGACAGCCGCGACAACACGCGCTCGCTGCTGCGCGAACTGTGCAGCCGCCGCCCACGCGTGCGCGCCATCCTCAACGCCAAAAACTTTGGCCAGTTCAACAGTCCCTATTACGCCATGTGTCAGGCGCGCGGCGACGCGGTTATACTCATGTGCTGCGACTTCCAGGACCCCGTCGAACTGTTGCCGGAGATTATCCGCAAGTGGGAAGACGGTGCCAAAATCGTGAGTTGCATCAAGACGCGTAGCCGCGAGAATCCCCTCATGCGTGCCCTGCGCACCATCTATTACAAGGCCATCCGCCGCATGAGCAGTGTCGACCAGATTGAGCACTTCACCGGCTTCGGCCTCTACGACCGCGACTTTGTCGACGTACTGCGGCGACTTGACGACCCCACGCCGTTCCTGCGCGGCATCGTGGCCGAACTCGGCTTCAAGCGTGTCGACCTGCCCTACACCCAAGCCAAGCGGCGCGCCGGTCACACCAGCAACAACTTCTTCTCGCTCTTTGACGCGGCCATGCTCAGTTTCACCAGTTACACCAAGGTCGGCCTGCATGTGCTCACGCTGCTCGGCCTGCTCATGGCGGCCGGATCGATGCTCATCGCCCTGGTGATGCTCGTGTTGAAACTCGTCTTTTGGGACCGTTACGAGGCCGGTGTGGCTCCGCTGCTGGTGGGCCTGTTCTTCCTCCACGCCATGGAGTTGCTCTTCATCGGTTTTGTGGGCGAGTACGTCATGGCCATCAACACGCGTGTGATGAACCGTCCGCTCGTCATCGAGGCCGAGCGCCTCAACTGGCCCGACCCCAACACTCCCCCAAAAACAAGCCCCGCAGAGGGCAACAACCCATAAACGGAAAGCCCCGTCAGGGGCGACAGCCCATAGGCGGGGGCGACAGCCCCCGTAAACAAAAACTATTCCTCCAAAAACAAGCCCCGTTGGGGCGACAGAAACGATGACAAACTCTGTCGCCCCAACGGGGCTGATTTGAACGAAATGAGAGCCTTCCCACGGGGGCTCGCGCCCCCGCCTATGGACCGGTCACCCACTCCGTGGGTTTCCACGAAGCCTCAAAGGCTTCACTCTTCTTTATCGGTGGAGTGACGCTTATCGTGATAATGAAAGTATATCAGCGCAACCACGCCAATCAACAGCACCTCCACACTTGCCAATATCGCTCCCATAATTATTTCTGTTTATTCTTGACGTTATTATCTTTTCCGACCAAATATAAACCCATCAAAAGTGTGATGAGTGAAGCGACAAAGACAAACCACAATATTATTGGACTGTCCAAGTCGGTAAAAACCGTAGACAACAGCATCGCAGTAACCATGTACTTCGCGACATCCATCAGCCATTTACCTAATTCGTGCTTCATGGTGCAAAAGTAATAAAAAAAAGACAAACTGCAAAATTTCAAACCCAAACAAGCCCCCGTCAGGGGCAACAACCCATAAACGGAAAGCCCCGTTAGGGGCGACGGCCCATAGGCGGGGGCGACAGCCCCCGTAAACAAAAACTATTCCTCCAAAAACAAGCCCCGTAGGGGCGACAGAATCTACCATCGTTTCTGTCGCCCCCACGGGGCTATGTTGAATGATAATGACGGACATACGGGGGTTACGCTTCGCTTCACCCCCGCCTATGGGCCGTCACCCACTCCGTGGGTTACGTCGCGATGGCCAATCAAACACGAATTACCATAAATTATTAGTCAAGAAGTAATCTCATGTGCTCATAATAAACTCATGTTCTCTTGTCTAATATTCATGGTAATTCGTGTTTAAAATTCTCACCGGGGCTCAACCTTGTCCGAACTGCTGTTCGTGTAAATCCAATAGGACCGCGTCATCGACGCCTCAACGTCGGCCTCGATGTCGTCAGGCAGGTTGCAGAAGAAGTCGATGCCGGTGCGCTGCTCCAGTTCGTCGATGGTGATATACTCGGCACTCACCTTCTCGCTCGCGCCGCTGCAGTGGTAAGTCCACACGCCCATCGCCTGATAAGTATCCGAACTCTTGTCGTAGGCCAGCAGAGCCATATAGAAATACTTCGGCACCAGCAAGCCCTCGGCGCGCGCGTCAGAGCCCGTGCCGATGCACCGCTCCGAGAACACGCCATCCACCTGCTGGCCATTCAGCGTCACCTTGTCGCTGATGGTCGCCGCCTTCACCACATACAGCGTGTCGCATCGGGCGGCCCACTTGCGCACGTCGCCCTCGAGACTGGCCCACTGGCCGCCGTTGTGATACTGCCACTGCGGCTGCATGTTGCTCAACAGGCACGTCTGCTTCACCATCGCCGTGGAGCACTTGCGGTCGGCCGCCGGACACAGGTGGCCGCGTGAGTAGCCGCTGCCGCTGTAGTCGTCAAGCGTCGAGCGCGACGCCTCAAGCAACTCGTCGTCGGCCTTGAAGTCGTCCTTGCGGTCAACATTCTCCTCGGTGTTCTTCCGGTCCATGCGGTAGCACGTCCACCGGTTCGCCACCAGGTCGTTGTCCCACTCCACGTTGTAGTTCACGCCGTACTCGTCAACATCCTCGGCGATATACTTCTGCAACCACGATGTGTTGCTCTTCTCGCTGATGTGCGGGAACTCCAACTTCCAGAAGTTGTAACTCTTGGGAGTGCCGGTCATGTTGCCGGTGTTCTTCTCCCAGTTGGGGCTCAACGCGTTGCGGTTCAGGTTGCCGTCGTTGGTGAACGTATAAACCGCCTCGACTACCTCGCTCGTCATGCTCTCCAGCACAGCGATGGCGCGCACCGTCTTGGTCTCGTTCACCGTGAACGTCACCGGCGAACTGCCGCTGCGCGAACTCGTCGTCGGGTCAGTGCCGTCGGTGGTATAATAGATTGTCGCGCCCGGAGTGTCACACGTGATGGTCACCGTCGTCGAGCCGGTGATATACCGGCTGCCCGGCGTAATCACAGGCGCCGCGATTGACTGGATCTCAAACGAACTCATCTCCGAGTAGAGGAAGTCGATGCTCGAGTCCGCACCTTTAAGGTAGATCTTCACACCGATACCCGTTGCCGAGCCATACTCGCCGCCAACGTACTTCACCTCGTCCAACTCGCTCGTGTCGTAACTGTACACAACGCCGTTCTTGAGCGTGATCTTGATATTGTCGGCACTCGCGCCAACGCTCATCATGGTCATCACCGCGATAAGGGTGATTAACGCTATGTTGCTAAGTCTTGTCTTCATAGTCGTGTCCTCCTTTCTTTATCGCTTGATGGCCTTCTTGCCGTTAACAATATAGATGCCGGCGGGCAGGTCGCTCCACTCGCCCTGCATCTTCACTCCCATCAGGTTGTAGATGCCGCGCGCGACCACCGGTGCCGCAATCACGTCGCTGATGCCGGTCGTCTCTTTCACGCCGTCCACCACAATGTGCATCGCCTGGTTGCTCGGCGTGCGGAAGTAGGCCGAGCCGCCCGGCACCTCCATGCTCAGGCCGTTGGCCCACGTGCCGTCGCTCTGCAGCACCTTGATGGTGTTATAGTCGTCGCTCACCTGCGTCGGAGTGTAGGTTCCCTCCATGCTGTAGATGTCGCGCGAGGTCATGCGCTGCGGAGCGCCGCTGCCCCAGTTCACCGGGCCGGCGATGCTGTAACGGATCACCTCCTCCGGCGTGCAGCGCAGCGTCGTGCCGGCAATCGTCAGCGTCTCCACGTTATTCTCCGGCTTCACAATCACTGGCACACCGGCCGCAATCTCACCAATCGTCGTGAACTGCATCTCGCCGCTGTCAATCGTCTCGCCAGTCACGCTGCTCACCACCGGCTCGCCCTCCTGCACGCCGGTGTAGAACGCCACCTGACCGTCAAAGTCGTTGTAGTCAAACGGCACCACAATCGGGTTCCACTGGCCGGCGAACAAAGCGTGCCTCCAACGCACGTTGACGTTCTCCAGGTCGTAGGGCGGCATGACGAACGACTCGTTGGCGTCCACCACATAGGTGATCAGCGGCTCGCCGGCCGAGACCAGCGGGTACAACAGGTCGGTGCCGCCCACGATGCCGGTCATGTCGACCAGCGCGCCGGTGTACGGCTCCTCGTAGTCGGCCTCGTCAAAGGCGTTCTCCACCGTCAGTCGGCTCGGCAGCATGAAGCGCAGGTCGCTCACCTTCACCCAGTCGGCCAGGTTGTCGTTCATCTCATCGGCCGTGATGGCCTTCGGCTGCACAGCGGCCTCAGTCACCGGGTCGGCAATCACCAGTTCGTCGGTGTTGGTCAACTCGTTGTCCACCACAAACAGCGGCAGGCCGTTCATGTTGCTGTAGTACTTACCGCAAATCCAACCCGCCAAATGCTGGTCGCGGGCCATCGGACGGCTCGGCACGATGCCGTGCATCATCATCGCGCCGGTGTTGTCGCGCACGTAGGCGTCCACCGCATCGCCCTCGCCAGGCACCACGTGCAGCACGCGCGCGTTGCCATCGACGGGCAGATACAGTTTCACCGTCACGCCCGGCTCAATCGTCTTGAACGCCGCGATGCCCTCCACCGTCTCCAGTTTGGGACCGAAGTTGGTCACCTTGCGGTAGAGATAGGCAGGCTTGACGTTGCTGTCGGTCTCATAGCACGAGAAACGCTCCGAGCCGCTCGAGCCGTTGTAGCGCAAGTAGGTGCGGTTGCCGGCGAGGAAGTGGATTGTGGCCGCATAGTCCTCGCCAATCGAGATCGTCGCCTTCGAGTTGTCGGTGGTCGATGCCGAGGTATACTGCAGGTAGTTGTTGGTGCCGGTCGAGGCCGTCGTCAGGAAGCCATAGTCGCCAATGGTCGACTTGAGCATCCACTCGCCGGCGCTGCCGCGCAACTCAAACACCTCCACGTCCTCGCCCGGGTGCACAACGATATACTCGCTCTTCTCCAACACCGTCACGGCGGTCACCGGACGGAAGTTGGCCTGCTCGGCTGTCGACGCGGCGTTGGCCTCGCCGGCCGTCGCGCTGCTCACGAGAATGAGCAAGTCGCCGGCCGTCAGCGTCGACGCGTCGGTCACCAGCTCATAGTCGCCCTCCTCGAGGTCGCTCGCGCCGCTCGCCGTGATGGTGTAGGTGGCAGTGGCCACCGCGCTCACCACGTTGCCCACGGCGACAATCGCCTTGAGGGTATAAGTGCCGGGCGTGAGGAAACGCACCGCCGTGCCCGTCGGGCTGTCAAGCGTGGGGGTCGAGCCGTCGGTCGTGTAGTGCACCACGCCGCCGCTCACGTTGGTGATGATGTTCACCGTCAAACTGCCGGCCACTGTCGCGCCGCTATACGGGTTAAACGTGGGAGCGTCGGGAACAACCACGGCCTCGCTCATCTCCTGCACAACCTTCACCTCGTCGAGGAAGAAACGGTTATTGCTCGAGTTGGCGGCCTCAAACGTAATCTTCGAGTCCTCGGTCGCGCCGGTGATGGTCACTTCAAACTCGGTGAACTCGCCCTTGACCATCGTCACAGAACTCACACTCAGTTCACCCGTCGAAATCGACAGGTTCAGCGTCGTCTTCTCGCTGCTGGTGTTCCATGCGCCGGCACGGAACGTCAACGTCGTCGACTCCACGTTGGCCGCAGTGCTGATGCCCGTCAGGGCCGGCGTCACCGCGCTGCCCTTCTTCGAGCCGGTGCCGAACTTGGCGCATTGGGAGGCGCCGTAGCCGCTCGTGAATGTCCAACCTTCATTGTCGGCCGTCAGCGTGCCGTTGGCCACGCTGCCGCTCCACGAGTCGTCGTTGCCGCCCGTGCCGGCACACTCGTCGAACGACTCGTAGAACACCGTCGTCGTCCCGGCCAGCCCCGGCAGCGAGCCCGCCAGCAGCATTGTTAATAAAATCAGTGTCTTTCTCATATCTTCTATTTTCGTTGAGAGGTTGAGAGGTTGAGAGGTTGAGAGGTTGAGCCTCGCGCTTCGCGCTCGGGAAGAAATGCATCATCCCCATTCGCGATAGCGAATGGCTAAACCTCTCAACCCTAAACCTCTAAAACAATTACTTCACTTCCCAGCCCAGGGCGCTCGCGCCGAGCACCGCCGCGTCGCTCTCCTTGAGTTCGCTGATGAGAATCTTAATCTTGCCCTTGAACACCTTCATGATGTTCTTGTCAAACGCCTCGCGAATCGGCTTCATAATCAGGTCGCCGCTCTTGGTCAGGCCGCCGAAGAGCACAAACGCCTCGGGGCTGGAGAACACGGCAAAGTCGGCCAATGCCTCGCCCAGAATCGCGCCCGTGTAGTCAAAAATCTCCTTGGCGAGTTTGTCGCCGGCGATGGCCGCATCATACACGTCCTTGCTCGTAATCGAGTCTACGTCCAACTCGCGCAGTTTCGATTCGTCGCTGCGCGTCTCGAGGAACTCGCGCGCCGTGCGCGCCACACCCGTCGCCGAGCAGTAGGTCTCCAGGCAGCCCGTGCGACCGCAGCCACACATGCGGCCGTTGTTGCGCTTCATGATCACGTGGCCCAACTCGCCGGCAAAGCCGTCGTGGCCGTACACCATCTGGCCGTTAATCACGATGCCGCTGCCCACTCCGGTGCCAAGCGTAATCATGATAAAGTCCTTCATGCCGCGCGCAACACCGTAGGTCATCTCGCCGATGGCAGCGGCGTTGGCGTCGTTGGTGATCACACACGGGATGCCAAACTTCTCGCTAATCAGGTCGGCAAGAGGTATCGGCGTGGGCCACGGCAGGTTCACGCCGTCCTCAATCGTGCCGGTGTAGTAGTTGGCGTTCGGGGCGCCGATGCCGATGCCGTTAATCTTGTCCTCGGCGTCGTTTGCCACAACGATGCGCATAATCTCGGTATGCAACTCGTCGATGTAGTCGGTGATGTTGCTGTGCTTAGCGGTCTTGATTGAGTCACTCGCAATCACGTTGCCACGAGCGTCCACAATACCAAAGGCGGTGTTCGTGCCGCCCATGTCGATACCAATCACATAAGGTTTTGCCATAGTCTTCTTGTAGTTTTTAAGTTTATATTGTTGTTTGTTTTTGACACACAAAGGTTCAACCCACAAAATTACAATTTTTCCCGTTACTGACCAAAAATTATCGCGTCTATTTTCGTCAATAACAACGTCTATTTTCGTCTATTTTTTATCTTGACTGAAATAGACGTTGTTATTGATGAAAATAGACGCTAACCCCTGCCTTACACCGGGATCTTGTCCACGCGCTTCTGGTGGCGGCCGCCCTCAAAGTCGGTGTTCAAGAACACCTCCACCATCCGCAGCGCCTCGTCGTCACTCACAAACCGGCCCGGCATGGCCAGCACGTTGGCGTCGTTGTGCTGGCGCGCCAACTTGGCCACCTCGGGGATCCAGCACAGCGCCGAGCGGATGCCCTGATGCTTGTTCAGCGTGATGTTGATACCCTCGCCGCTGCCGCAAATGGCGATGCCCGGATAGCACTCGCCGCTCTCCACGGCAAGTGCGCACGGATGGGCAAAGTCGGGATAGTCGCAACTCTCCTCGCTGTAAGTTCCAAAGTCCTTATAGGCGATGCCGTGCTCGTCGAGCCAACGCTTCACCGCCTGCTTGGTAGCGAAACCCGCGTGGTCGCTACACAGTGCCACAGGCACATTCTCTTTCAATATCATAAGTTCAACTAAATTAAAACAACTTTATCTAAGATTCTCACGCATCAAGAAATCTTTTATCCTCTCCTTGCTTGGCAGTTGTAACTCATATCGCGCTACAAATATCTGCGGATCCACAAATGGTGCGAGATATTCAACCATCTCACTGCCGTATTCAGTGCAAAGCAGAAGTCCAACCGGTGGATTATCATCCGGCAGCATTACATGCTTGCGATAATACTCAATGTACATGTTGAGTTGAGCCACATCGGCATAGTCTAATCGTTTGGCCTTAAGTTCAACAATGCAATGGCATTTCAATATGCGATGATAAAACACCAAATCAACTTTATAATACCGATCGTCAATCAATAGGCGCTTTTGCTCTTCTTCTAAACAAAAACCCATTCCCAACTCCAAAATAAAGTTTCTGAGATGCGAAACTATTGCCGCTTCCAAATCCTTCTCTTCAATCACATCTCGAGATGACAATCCAAGAAATTCAAAATAATACGGAGACTTAAGATCACACTCAAATAGTGCTTTATCCGCATCTCTATTGACTTTCATCGCAAGAGCCTCTTTGTTCCGGCTCCATCCACTGCGAATATAATAGTTTGTATCTATTTGGCGCTGCAATTCTCTGACACTCCATGTGCCACGCATCGCTTCTATCGCATAGAAGGCGCGTTGATCCTCATCTTCAATATGAAGTAATTGAACAATATGTGTAAACGATAAATAGTCAAAGAATTTTTGGGGAATAGGCTCAACATTGCCTTTTGGCAACAACATTGCAAAGCCATCGGACGAACACATTATTTTGTCCTTAGGCTCCGCGCTCAAAGGCGATTCAGCAGTCACCGACTGCTGAATTTGTTGTCTCTCCATCAATTCAGCAGTCACCGACTGCTGAATTGATGGAGGCAACAACAACCGCAAGTCTTCTTGATGAGTACTTTGGAAACGGCTGAGGATATATGATGTCACTACAGGCTGCAGCGCGGGGTAATAAGTATAGAAAAGGCGGTAACTACGCAAATTGGTAACACTATAACTTTTACCTCCCAAACGCTCTGACAAATCATGCAACAGACGAGTTCCATATTTCGCCCTATCTGCCCCACATTGCTCATACTCAACAATATAATAACCGGTCAGCCACGCTCTTGCTGTAACATTGCGATTGATAACCACACGAGCGTCTCGCCGCAATGCGTTCCCAACTCCTTTTATCACTCTCACAAGAGTGTCCAAATCGTTGGTCTGAAACTCTGATTTATATTCAGTTGGTTCCATTTTCGGCAAACTGAGCGTTGAGAGTAATACAACCTATTGCAATAGGCACTAGCCTTTCAATGCGGCGATTGCCTGCTCTAATGTCGCGATTTTGCTCAGGGCGTCGGCCTGCTTCTTGCGCTCCATCGCCACAACTGCCTCGGGGGCGTTGGCCACAAAACGCTCGTTGCCGAGTTTCTTCTCCACCGTGGCAAGGAATCCGCGGGCATATTGCAGATCGGCCTCGAGTTTCTTCAACTCTGCCTCCACATCGATGCTGTCGCCTAGCGGCACCGCCAGTTCCAGCGTGCCCACCATGAACGACGCGCTCGCGCCGGCCTTCTCCGTCACCTCCTCGATAGCCTCCAATCCGGCCATCTTCACAATCACCGGCTTACACGGCGAGTCAAGCGCCCCAACAATCTGCAGCGTCAACGCCTGGCGAGGCGGCAGGTTCTTGGTCTTACGCACGTTGCGCACCCCGGCAACAATCTCCTTGGCCTGAGCCATCGCCGCCAGCAGCGCCTCGTCGGCCTCGCCGGCCGCGGGAATGCGAGCCGTCATGATGCTCTCGCCATCGGCACGCTCGCCGATGTGCTGCCACAACTCCTCGGTGATAAACGGCATAAACGGATGAAGCAACCGCAGCAACGTGTCGAAGAAGCCGATGGTCGCATCGAGCGTCGCACGGTCGATGGGCTGCTGGTAAGCCGGCTTCACCAACTCGAGATACCACGCCGAGAAGTCCTCCCAGAAGAGGCGGTAGATGGTCATCAGCGCGTCATTCAGGCGGAACTTCGAGAACAAATCCTTCACCTCGGCGAGCGCCTTGTCGAGAGACGCCTGGAACCACTTCACAGCCAAGCCGCAATGCACGGGCTGCTCGAGCGCGTCGTCAACAGCCCAACCCTTGACCAGACGGAACGAGTTCCAAATCTTGTTGTTGAAATTGCGGCCCTGCTCACACAGCGCGTCATCGTACAAAATGTCATTTCCGGCCGGCGCGGCAAGCATCAACCCCATACGCACTCCGTCGGCGCCATAGTGGTCGATAAGTTCCAGCGGGTCGGGCGAGTTGCCGAGTTGCTTGCTCATCTTGCGGCCCAGTTTGTCACGTACGATACCGGTGAAGTACACGTTGCGGAACGGCGGACGGCCCACATACTCATATCCGGCGATAATCATTCTCGCCACCCAGAAGAAGATGATGTCCGGACCGGTCACCAGGTCACTCGTCGGATAATAATACTTCATCTGGTCGTTGTCGGGGTTGAGAATGCCGTCAAAGAGCGAGATGGGCCACAGCCAACTCGAGAACCACGTGTCGAGCGCGTCGTCGTCCTGCCGCAGGTCATCGGCCGTCAACGCGGCGTTGCCGCTCACGCGGCGTGCCTGCTCCAACGCCTGCTCGGCTGTCTCGGCCACAACCACCGTGCCGTCGGCCAGATACCATGCCGGGATGCGGTGGCCCCACCACAACTGGCGCGAGATGCACCAGTCCTTGGTGTCGGTCATCCAGTGGCGGTAAGTGTTCACAAACTTGGCCGGATGGAACACAATCTCGCCATCCTCAACAGCCTTCAACGCCGGCTTCACCAGTTCGCTCATCTTCAAGAACCACTGCGTGCTCAACTTCGGCTCGATGGGCACCTTGGTGCGCTCGCTCAGGCCCACCTTGTTGGTGTACGGCTCCACCTTCTCCATCAGTCCGGCCTCCGTCAGGTCTTTCTCAATCTGCTCGCGCACGGCCATGCGGTCCATGCCCACATACAGGCCGGCCGCCTCGCTCAGCGTGCCATCGTCGTTGAATATGTTGATTGCGGGCAAGTTGTGCTTCTGACCGAGCATATAGTCATTCACATCGTGGCACGGCGTCACCTTCAGGCAGCCGGTGCCGAACTCGATGTCGACGTAGTCGTCCTCTATCACGGGAATCTCGCGACCCACCAGGGGCACAATCACCCGCTTGCCGCGCAGGTGCTGATTCTTCGGGTCGTTGGGGTTGATACACATCGCCGTGTCGCCCATGATTGTCTCGGGACGCGTGGTCGCCACCACGGCATAACCTTCCTCACCCACAATCTTGTAGCGCAGGTAGTACAACTTGCCGTGCTGCTCCTGATAGACCACTTCCTCGTCGCTCAACGCCGTGCGGGCAGCGGGATCCCAGTTCACCATGCGCACCCCGCGGTAAATCAGTCCCTTGTTATACAGGTCCACAAACACGCGCATCACGCTGCGTGAACGCGTCTCGTCCATCGTGAATGCCGTACGGCTCCAGTCACACGACGCGCCCACCTTGCGCAACTGCTTCAAGATGATGCCGCCATACTCGTGCGTCCAGTCCCACGCGTGCTTCAAAAACTCGTCACGCGTCAGGTCACTCTTCTTGACGCCCTGCTCCTGCAGGCGCTTCACCACCTTTGCCTCAGTGGCGATGCTCGCGTGGTCAGTGCCGGGCACCCACAGCGCGTTCTTGCCCTCCATGCGCGCACGACGCACCAAAATGTCCTGGATTGTCTCGTTCAGCATGTGACCCATGTGCAGCACACCGGTCACATTGGGCGGCGGAATCACCACCGTATAGGGCTCACGCCCATCAGGCTCACTATGGAACAGACCATGCTCTTCCCAATATTGATACCACTTGTCTTCGACCGACTTAGGGTCGTAAACGCTCGCTAATTCTTTCATATCTTTTGTCGTTGATTGTCATTGTTCAATTCCAAACTGCAAAGGTACGAAAAAAGTGTGAACCACAAGCCACCAACCAAAAACAATTTTACCCGTTGCCCATGGCGCGCCCCCCGGCGCCGCCCCCACGGTTGCCCATGGCGCGCCCCCCCGGCGCCGCCCCCGCGGCCAAGAAAATCACGGGTGATTGAAATTCATCGATAATTAATGCCAATCCATGTTAAAAATTTGACTAATTTTGCAAACTCAATTCCATTTCAATAGCGACTTTTTATGCCTAACAATAGCAGAGAGAAGAAATTGCAGGCCTTCGGCCGGCTACTCGACGTGCTCGACACGCTCCGGGCAAAATGCCCTTGGGACAGCGTGCAGACCAACGAAAGCCTCCGCGAGAACACCATCGAGGAAGTCATGGAACTCGCCGAGGCCATCATCGACAAGAACGACGACGCCATGCGCAAGGAACTCGGCGACGTGCTCCTGCACGTCATCTTCTACGCCAAAATCGGCGACGAGCGTGGTCTGTGGGATATCGCCGACGTGTGTGACGCGCTGTGTGAGAAACTCATCTTCCGCCACCCCCACATCTACGGCAACGACCATGCCGACACCAAAGAGGAAGTGCTCAATCACTGGGAGTTAATCAAGATGCGTGAGAAGGGTGGCAACCGCACCGTCCTCGCCGGCGTGCCGTGCACCCTGCCCTCGCTCATCAAGGCCGAGCGTGTCCAGGAAAAGGCCGCAAACGTCGGCTTTGACTGGCAGAACCGCGACGAGGTCTGGGAAAAGGTCAAGGAGGAGGCCGCCGAGGTCGAAGCCGAGGCGAGAGCCGGCAACGCCGATGGCCTCGAGGCGGAGTTCGGCGACCTGCTCTTCTCCATCGTCAACGCCGCGCGCCTCTACGGCGTACGCGCCGACAACGCCCTCGAGCGCACCAATCTCAAGTTCATCAGCCGCTTCAACTACATCGAGGCCCGAGCACGCGAGCAAGGTCGCAACATCAACGATCTCACCCTCGCCGAGATGGACGCCCTTTGGAACGAATACAAGCACCTCAACAACTAACATTCATGGTAAAACGTTTTTGGTGAAGGAAGAAGGCTTATGATACTCTGCGTTACCGAGAAACCGAGCGTTGCTCGAGACATAGCGAAAATCCTCGGCGCGACAATTCAGCGCGACGGATACATTGAGGGCAACGGATACTGCGTCTCATGGACCTTCGGCCACCTGTGCTGCCTCAAGGAGCCGGACGACTACACCCCGCTGTGGCGACGGTGGACTCTTGGTCAACTACCCATGATTCCGCAGCCCTTCGGCATCAAACTCATCGACAACGACAGTTACAAGCGGCAGTTCGCCGTCATCGAGCGCCTTATCAGTCAAGCCGACGAGGTCATCAACTGCGGTGATGCCGGGCAAGAGGGCGAACTCATCCAACGATGGGTCTACCACAAGGCTGGGTGCAACAAGCCCGTCAAGCGGTTGTGGATCTCGTCGCTCACCGATGACAGCATCCGCGACGGCTTCACACACCTGCAGCCCCAGAGCGACTTTGACCGCCTCTACCACGCCGGACTCTCGCGGGCCATCGGCGACTGGCTGCTGGGCATGAACGCAACCCGCGCCTACACCCTGCGCTACAGCCGACCGGGCAACGTACTCAGCATAGGACGCGTACAGACGCCTACGCTCGCCATGATTGTCACGCGGCACCGCGAAATCCAAAACTTCGTCCCAGAGGACTACTTTGAACTGAAAACGCTCTACCGCGGCGTCACCTTCAACAGCACCCACGGACGCTACAAGACTCAAGCCGAGGCCGATGACGTGGCCCGCGTCATCGCCGGCGCGCCGCTCACCGTCACCAACATCGAGACCAAGCCCGGACACGATATGCCACCGCGGCTCTTTGACCTCACCAGCCTTCAGGTGGAGTGCAACCGCAAGCACGGCTTCACAGCCGACGAGACCCTCAAACTCATCCAATCACTCTACGAGAAAAAGGTCACCACCTATCCGCGCGTTGACACCACCTATCTCACCGACGACATCTACCCCAAGGTGCCCGACATCATGCGCGCCATGACGCCTTACGCCACCCTCACCACACCACTGCTCGATGCCGGCAAGTTGCGCAAAAACAAAAAGGTGTTTGACAACAGCAAGGTCACCGACCACCACGCCATCATCCCCACCAACGTCAACCCAACCACCGCCAACCTCTCCCGCAACGAGAAAATCGTCTACGATATGGTGGCCAAACGTTTCATTGCCGCCTTCTACCCCGACTGCGAGTTCCTCACCACCACAGTCCTCGCCACCGTCAACCCCTCTGTTGTCCATGGCGCGCCCCCGGGCGCCGCCCCGGGCAAGTCTTTTGAGTTCAAGGCCACAGGCAAGGTCATCGTCAAGCAGGGATGGCGAGACATCTATGCCAAAGCGCAACTGCAGCCAACCGACGACGATGACAAGAAAAAAGACGATGACAACGGCGTCATGCCCGAGATGACCGTCGGCGAGAACGGGCCGCACAAACCCTCGGTTATCAAAAAGACCACCCAACCGCCCAAGCCCTACACCGAGGGCACACTGCTGCGCGCAATGGAAACCGCCGGACGGACTGTCGACGACGACGAACTGCGCGACGCCATGAAGGAGAACGGCATCGGCCGTCCCTCCACTCGCGCCGCAATCATCGAAACACTCTTCAAACGACGTTACATCCGCAAGGAGCGCAAAAGCCTCGCGCCTACCCTCACCGGCATCCAACTCATCGACACAATCCACAACGAGTTGCTCAAGAGCGCAAAACTCACCGGCCTCTGGGAAAACAAACTGCGGCGCATCGAGCGCGGCGAGTTCCAGCCGCGCGTCTTTATCGACGAACTGAAAGCCCTCGTTTCCGGGCT